>CAYOGG010000009.1:0-29514 GCA_964403455.1 uncultured Bacteroidaceae bacterium
ACAGCCGGAAGATCCATTCTCAAAGGATTAATTGCCTTTCCATCTTTAAAGACCCGGAAATCCAAGTGCGGTCCGGTTGCCATACCGGTAGCGCCTACATAACCTATTAATTCTCCTTGAGAAACATGTTTGCCAACGGCAATACCTTTTGCAAATCCTCTCAAATGCATATACTCAGTGGTATATGTACCATTGTGTTTAATCTTAATATAATTACCGCCACCCTTACTATCCCACGCTTTAGTGATAACTACTCCATCTCCCACAGAGTATACAGGAGTACCTGATGGAGCAGCATAATCAACACCATGATGAGCTCTTACAATCTTAGTAATAGGGTGAACACGAGCATTTGAGAATGTTGAACTGATTCGTTTGTACTGAAGTGGCGCTTTAAGAAATGCTCTCCTCAGACTATTACCTTTTTCATCAAAATACTCACCTCTATCACTACGATACTTATAGTAAAACGCATAATTATCAGAACCTCCGGTAATAAAGTTCGAAGCTAATATATTACCCAATCCGACAGCAACACTATCCGCATATATCTCCTGATAGCACACAAAAAAAGAATCTTTTGGCTGAATGCCAAAGAAATCAATTGTCCAGGAATAAACATCGGATAACATACCAGCAAGTTCCGGAGATGCATTATTATCAATCATTGAATTCCACAATGAATAATCAATACTGCCGGATATGGATTTTATGATTGTATCAGTTGGAATAGCACCTAAGAATGAATCTAAGCTATCACAAAATGAATAAACAACATAATCCACAGGAGAGATATCATATATAAAAAAATCAATTTTAGATAATGAATCACGAGTTTGTAGAAGATGATAATTCTTACCTACTCTTAGTTTTCTTACACTAAAAGTAGATTCGGATTGTCTCTCAATATCATTAATTTGTACAGGGTTTACACCTCTATCGTTCAATATATCTGATAACATCTGATTCTTTTCAATAACCCCATCAATGATATCATAGTTATCAATACATATACCCCATCGATATTGAGGCTCAGGTTGAATCGATTTCTCTATATCAGAATTATTATTCTCGCAAGCAGTAAAAGAAAGAAATACTACAGACGTTATTATCAGTTCTTTTAATCTCATTTCTTAAAACCGGCAAATTGAAAAACTATTTCTTCATGAGTCTGACTGCTTACCGGAACAAGCGGTAAACGCACAACATTATTAATCATACCTCTAGAGGACATTAAATCTTTAATGCCACATGGATTTCCCTCCTTAAACAATACTCCATACGCAACTGATAGCTTCTCATTTATGCTTTCTGCTTCATCATATTTATTATTTAATGCATAATGAACCATATCTCCGAATGTTTTAGGTAATGCATTACCAACGACAGAAATTACTCCTACGCCTCCAAATCTAATGACATCTAGAGCCATACTATCATCTCCTGAAATTACATTAAAGCCTTCAGGCTTGCCGGATAGAATATCTTTAACTTGCTCAATATCTCCCGAAGACTCCTTTATAGCGATGATTTTCTCAAAAGAATTTGCTAAACGTAAAGTAGTATCCGATGTCATATTAACTCCAGTTCTACCTGGAATATTATACAAAACAATAGGCTTCGGTGAGGCCTCGACAATGGCCTTAAAGTGTTGATAGATTCCCTCCTGTGTCGGTTTGTTATAATATGGAACAGATGATAGTATCGCATCTACTCCATCAAAATTAAGACTCTTAAGTTGTTCAACGACAGTACTTGTACTGTTACTACTACAACCAACCATAATCGGAATTCTTCCATTAACCTGCTTAACAACTGTTCTAACAATAGAATCACGTTCAGCTAAGGTTAATGTCGGGGTTTCAGCAGTGGTACCAAGTACACAAAGAAAATCTACATCATTCTCCAAAGCAAACTCAATTAGATTTGATAATGTGCTATATTCCACATTACCATTATTATCAAATGGAGTAATTAATGCAATACCTAATCCAAAAAAAGGATTCTTGATTATCATATTCTTATATTTAATTATTTATCATTACTAATCTAACATCTCTAAAAACTCATCTTCTCCAATAATTCTAATACCTAATAGTTGTGCTTTCTCTTTTTTACTTGGCCCCATATTATCTCCAGCCAAAATAAAAGAAGTATTACCGGATATACTACTAGAGTTTTTCCCACCATTCTGTTCAATCAATGCCTTATATTCATCTCTTGAGTATTTTCTAAAAACGCCGCTTACGACTATCGATTTGTTTTGCAATTTACCGGTAATATTTGATGAATCATCAGGTTTGAAAGATATAGACATATTGAGTCCTATATTCTTCAATTTGTTAATTAGCTCGGTATTTCTTTCATCAGAAAAATATTCAATAATACTTCCGGCAATTTTATCTCCTATCTCTTCTACTTGAATTAATTCTTCATATTTAGCAATTGAAAGCGCTTGAATGGATTTGAATCGCTTTGCCAATATTTTGGCTACTGTTTCACCTATAAATCTGATTCCTATTGCGAATAACACCCGCTCAAATGGGACCTTTTTTGAATTCGCAATACTGTCTATTATTTTCTTCGCCGATTTATCACCAAATCGCTCAAGTCCGCTTACATTATTGACATTCAGAGAATAAAGGTCTGAAATATCTCGAATAATATTAGCTTTATACAACAAATCTATTGTTTCCGGACCCAGTCCAACAATATTCATAGCCTTTCGGCTAACAAAATGTTCTATTTTACCTTTAATCTGCGGTGGACAATAATTGCTATTAGGACAATAATATGCAGATTCTCCATCATATCTAACTAACCTTGCACCACATTCAGGACAGACTGAAGCAAAACTAACAGAATCTCCCAACAACATCGATCTTGATTCCAGATCAACGCTGGTAATCTTAGGTATAATCTCACCACCTTTTTCTACATATACCATATCACCTATATGCAGGTCCAATCCTTTAATAATATCTGAATTATGAAGAGTAGCACGTTTCACCATAGTACCGGATAATTGTACAGGGTCAAGATTGGCAACAGGAGTAACTGTACCTGTTCTACCTACTTGATAAGATACGCTATTCAATCTTGTCAATGCTCTTTCTGCCTGAAACTTATAAGCAATCGCCCAACGAGGTGATTTAGCTTTATAGCCCAATATCTGTTGTTGCTTAAACGAATTCACCTTCATTACAATACCATCAGTGGCAACAGGCAACTTTTTTCTTTCAATATCCCAATATGATATAAAATCCAAAACTTCATTTAAAGTATTGCACTTCTTCATATCATCCGAAATCTTAAATCCCCATTTTGAAGCGTACTGCATATTCTCATAATGCCCGTCATTTGGAAGACTATCGCCTAACAAATAATATAAATAAGAATCAAGTTGTCTCCTTGACACCTCTTCCGGATTAAGCAATTTCAGCGTCCCAGATGCTGCATTACGAGGATTGGCAAACAGAGGTTCTTCCTGAAGTTCCCGCTCTGCGTTAAGTTTATCAAATGATAACCAAGGCATCAATATTTCACCTCTGATTTCAAAATCATCAGGATATCCTTCACCTTGAAGGACCAAAGGTATACTCCTTATTGTCTTCACATTGGCTGTAACAACATCCCCTTTGACTCCGTCTCCACGCGTTACCGCCTGAACCAAATGTCCATCATGATAAATAAGAGAAATAGATAGGCCATCAAATTTTAGTTCACAGCAAATCTCAAATGGCTCTTTTAAAGTACTTTCAACCCTATTGAAGAAGTCAGATACTTCACTTTCAGAATATGTATTGTCCAAAGAAAGCATTGGATATTTATGCTCTGCCTGAGAAAAACCTTTGCTAATATCACTACCAACTCGTTGAGTCGGAGAGTCCATATCAAACAACTCAGGATTAATAGATTCCAAGTCCTGAAGTTCACGCATCAAGGCATCAAACTCAAAATCCGAAATGGCAGGAGAATTCTGCACATAGTATAAGTTATTATACTTGTGCAAGAGTTTACGTAATTCTCTAATTCTCTCTACCTCTTTTTTCATCTCTGAGTCCATTTTTTAGCTCTCTCGACTCCGTATAGTATATTCCTAATACGGCAAAGGTACTAACATTTTTTTATACCTTTGCGCCATCAAAACAAAAGTAGTAAATGCGAATAGATATTCTTACGGTTTTCCCTGAGATGATTGAAGGATTCTTCAATTGCTCCATAATGGCTAGGGCTCAAAAAGCCAAACTTGCCGAAATTTGCATTCATAATATTCGAGACTATACTACTGATAAACATCACAAAACAGATGACTATCCATTTGGTGGATGTGCCGGATTAGTGATGAAAATTGAGCCAATCGATAGAGTAATTACGGAATTAAAGGCTCAGAGAAAATATGATGAGGTAATATTTACTTCTCCTGATGGAGAAACATTCAATCAAAAGAGGGCTAATAGTCTTTCTTTGTTAGATAACATTATAATACTATGCGGACATTATAAGGGTATTGATTATCGCATTAGAGAACATCTTATCACAAGAGAAATCAGCATCGGAGATTATGTTCTTACCGGTGGAGAACTTGCATCAGCTGTAATTGCAGACAGTATTGTAAGACTTATTCCGGGTGTACTTAGCGATGAACAATCGGCGTTATCAGATAGCTTTCAAGATAATCTTCTTGCACCTCCTGTATATACACGCCCTGCCGAATATAAAGGTTGGAGAGTTCCTGATATACTACTATCTGGCGATCAGGCAAAAATAAGTGATTGGGAATTACAACAGTCTTTGCAAAGGACACGCACTCTTCGTCCAGACCTGTTGGAATAGTAAAGTTAATCAATCAGCATTCTAATGCTCCGATAATGTCTCTTACAGAGTCAAATCCATTACGTTCCAAATAATCGGCAATCCCCAAAATTACTTTCTCAGAAATAGAAGGATCAATAAAATTAGCTGTTCCGATCTGAACAGCTGATGCACCGGCTAATAGAAACTCAATCGCATCTGTTGCACAAGAAATACCTCCAAGTCCGATGATTGGTATTTTTACTGCTTGAGCCGTCTGCCACACCATTCTCAATGCTACCGGTTTAACTGCCGGTCCACTTAGTCCTCCGGTAACAGTAGATAATACAGGTTTTCTCTTTTCGGCATCAATTGCCATACCAAGGATTGTATTTATAAGTGATACACTATCAGCACCACCTGATTCTACCGCTTTGGCAATCTCAGTAATATCGGTAACATTAGGAGATAACTTCACTATCAATGTCTTATCATAAACCTTTCTTACAGCAGAAACAATCTTTTCAGCACTTATTGCATTTACTCCGAAAGCCATTCCGCCCTGTTTTACATTTGGGCATGATATATTCAATTCAATGGCAGGAATATCTTCCAACGAATCAATTATTCTTGCTGTCTGAACATAATCATCTATAGATGAACCTGAAACGTTTACAATTATCGGACATCCGATTTTAATAACATTAGGATATATATTATCAACAAAATAATCAACACCTTTATTCTGAAGTCCGACAGCATTAAGCATTCCGGATGGCGTTTCCGCCATTCTAGGATATGGATTGCCTTCTCTATTAATCAATGTCGTTCCTTTGACAATTATTGCTCCAAGTTTTGAGATATCCATAAAATCTGCATATTCAAAACCATATCCGAAAGTACCTGATGCTGTCATCACAGGATTTTTCAGTTCAAGTGAACCAATATTAGTATTTAACGAAACCATGATAATTTATCAATTAAGAAAACCGGACCTTCTTTACATACACATACATTTCCATTATCTGTACTCTCTACACAACATAGACATGCACCTATTCCACATGCCATTTTGTGTTCAAGAGATACCTCACAAGGCATATCATGCTCAATAGCCCATTTCCCGACAGCTTTAAGCATTGGTGTAGGTCCACATGCAAATATCATATCAAAATTACAGCTATCCAATAATAAGCTGTGATTCGTAACAAAACCTTTTTCACCTAAAGAACCATCTTCTGTAGTAATATGCACGGAGCCATATTTTCTGAATTCTTCGAGACGAAGAATGCTGTCTACATTACGTCCCCCAAACAAAAATGTTGGTTTAATACCTATATCAGACAACTCTTGTCCCAGAAACAATAGTGGAGCTATTCCAACTCCGCCGCCAATTAACAATGGAGAATTAAAATGTGAACCGCGGTAGCCAAATCCATTACCAAGTGGAAAAACAACATTTATTATGTCTAATGGCTTTAAAGCTGCTAATGCTCTAGTACCTTCACCTACTATTTGAATCAAGAACTGAATTTGATTATTAATTCTATCTATTGAATGTATTGATATTGGTCTTCGTAACAAGACCTTAGACTTGTCAACCAATAATTCAGCAAATTGTCCTGCTATCATATCCGGTAATGGATTATCACATGATAAAATAAGCAAAAACACATTGCTTCCGATCATTTCATTTGATACAACAGAAAGATTCAGTTGATATTTCTTCATTATTTTTATTGTACAATTATGTGGTTACAAAGGTAATGCAAGCAGAGAGTAAAGCAAAAAAAATAAGCTTGTTTATTTTCTTGCTTTGTTTATGTGCAACATATTATTGGCACTAGCTGCAAGCCCTATTTATATAAAGTATCATACATATTATTTGCTAGTAAAGCCTTTTTCTTCAAAAAAAAAGCGGGGTCAAGAATGAACTTAACCCCGCAAATATAATCATATGATAATTTACCGCTCAATAAGATTCTTAAACTCCGACCATTCAAGTCTCTTCATATAGTTTTTCTTTTGTCCATTAGGTATATATACCTTACAAGTATTTTTTACAGCACTATCAAATACTATTGGACAATTATGAGGAGGAAATATATTCATCGTATAAATCTCCGCTAATTTAGGGCAATTCTTAAAAGACTCCTTTCCAATGATCCTAACGCTGTTCCCCAAATGGACGGATCTAAGATTTACACAATTCATAAAAGAATAATCACTTAATGCAGTAACATTATCACCCATAATAATCGATGATAAATAAGAATTATCCTTAAAAGCCGCCGGACATATAAACGCAACATCATCAGGAAGTACATATTCAGTCAACTTTTTCTTTGCAGGAAATTGGATTAGCATCTTTTTATCCTTACTGTACAAAATTCCATCAATAGATACATAAGTCGGATTATATTCATTTACGGTAATTTGCTGAAGATTATTGCAATCCTTGAAGGCATCAATAGAAATCCTCAAAACACTGTATGGTATCTTGATTTTTGTAATACTTGTACACCCATTGAAGGTATTCTGATCAATTTCCCTAACTCTGAACAAGAATTCATTATTATCCCCTGTAGTAACAAATGAAGGTATATCTATTTCACCCTTATACTTACTATTTCCTTCATTATAAGACTTTCGACCGTTTGTCCTATCCCATGTAAGAGCAATATTACCAAAATTATCGAGAATTCGATAAAAAAGAGTCGTCCCATTGTTGTATTCAACTTTGATAATATCATCTGTAATTGTGCTATTCAACTGCTTCACAATAATAGTTTGCCAGACCTCTTGCTGATTAGCACTAATACCTTGTGCGGATTTACTTGTCTTGCATCCGGTAAGACAGGTAATAATCAAGACCAATAATAATAATCTTTTCATAACTAATCTGTTTTATAGGTTGAACTTCAAGCAAATATAATAAGTATTTTAAAAAAACAAAAGAAAGTTGTGTTATTTTTTTAATTCAGGAAAAAATAGTTCATATGTTCCATCTTCATATAAAACCATTATTTCTTTTACATGTTTGTTTGGCAAACTATCATTTCTATAGTTAACTGCTTTATCTACATTTTTTTGTCTGTCAGAATTCAATCGTTGTTTCTTCTCTACGTTTTGATTTTTGAACTCTTCCACATGATTGTCCGTAAATAATTCATTCTCATTATTAAATAGAGTCTTTTGGATTATATCCGGATGATTGTATTTAATAGCAGAAATCTGCGGTTCACCTTTGCCGGTTAGTAACCAATCAAGATTTATATTTGAGAAACATTGATAAATGTTGGAAACAATCTTTAGACTGGGTTCATTTCTGCCGCTTATGATATGCTGTATCGTTGTTCTTTGTACACCTATAGCATTCGCAAATTGAGTAGGGTTCATACCTAACAAATCCATTAATTGAACTATTCTTTCCTTCATAAGAGATATTTTTTTGCTATGTTACAAAAGTAATCAACAAAATTATCCGAACCAAATGTAATTGATATAATAATTTATTCTGAAACAATTGTAATAATTACATTTGTAACTAGTATAAAATCACAAACCGTCGAGAAACGTACATTTTGTCTGAGAATTAGCAGAAATCATCCTATAATTAACTATAGCTATTCTATATATAGAATTGAATTATACCGCATTAACCTCAAATAACAGTACATAATAGTCATTGGTACATCTTATGCATGATAAAAAACAAAAGATTTAATTATAGCTTCAATTATTGCTATATAATAACACTGATAACAAGATACTTACATATAAAATGATTAATGAATATTTTCTGATTACATACAAATAGTACTGACAATATTCATTGAGAACTCATTAAGCATTTTCAACATAAAAGCTAACGTATAAAAACATCAACTTAGTTCCATTTGTATTCAAGTTACATATGGAGCCAGAATACAAGCACTAAAAAAGATTAATGGCCGCATTTCTGCAGCCATTAATCAGCAACCCTTGTGAGAATTCAAAAAATGAGAGTAATCTCGTACTTTAGTGCAAAATTTGAAATAACAACTCACGTAGCAAACCTTCATCTGCGTTTGATGTGGAGTCTACTCCTTTAGATTTTGCATCATATTTTCTAATCAGGCTTATTATATTCATTGTTTGCAATGCAGAATAATTTCTCATACCTGTAATATAATCCTTAACACCCCATGTGTTTTTTAATCCTATCTGGTCTGCAATACCCTTTTCTGTCTTGTCAGAAGAATAAAATGCAAGCATTAAATTGGCAAAATATGGAAATATTGCAGCAGTAACCAATTGCATCGGATATGCTTTGGGGTTACTTTCATAATAAGCAGCTATTTGATTTGCCTTAAGAATGTTTTTATTAATCAAGGCATCTTTAAATTCAAATATATTGAAATCCTTACTTATTCCAATATGTTTTTCTACGAATTCCGGGGTTATCTCATTAACTCCGGAAGGAAGGGCAATAACAATCTTATTAAGCTCTCCATTCATCCTACATAAGTCTGATCCTATAGATTCAATTATCATAGATTCAGCTTTACGTTCTATTGACAATTTATACTCAGATAGAAATTCTTCAATAAATTCAGGTAATGAATCCTCTTTAATCTTCTTGGATTCAAATAACACTCCCACCTTTTCTATCTCTGCTACAACTTTTTTTCTCTTATCCAAGGTCCCATTTTTGTGACAAAAAACCAATATAGTAGATTTCTGAGGATTATGAAGATAATCGGCCAATATGTCCGTTGCAGATAAATTGGAACTAGATTCCTTTATAAGATTCTGAGCTTCCTTTACTATAATCACTTGCCGTTCGGCACCCATTGGATAAGCTTTTGCCCTTTGAACCACTTCGTTCATTGAAATATCAGATCCGTAAACTACAATTTGATTGAAATTGCGTTCTTCTTCAGACCTTAACACATTATCCCTAATATAATCGGAAATTGAATCTATAAAGAAAGACTCATCTCCCATTAAATAGTAGATAGGCTTAAAATTTCCTTTCTTTAAATCAACTAGTATTGAGCGGTATGTTATGCCTGATGTTGCCATATTTTTAATATAATTATATTTGCGAACGAAAGAATAATCTATATTTTCTTAACTTCGCCCTATTAATTAGCAAAGTTAAGAATGGTTGCTCTAAATCTGCCCCCTTTTGATATGAAAATTCGCGAAGAAGACGAAAAAAGATTCGTTTTTGACTCTGTTCGCAAGAAATGGGTTGTCCTTACTCCGGAAGAAATTGTTCGTCAACACTTTATTGCCTATCTAATAAATCAAAAAGATTATCCGGCAACCCATATCTCCAACGAGGCATCAATATCCCTGAATAGCATGCATAGAAGATGCGATTCTGTTGTATATGACAACTTCTGTACACCCAAAGTAATAATAGAATATAAAGCCCCTACGATTAAAATAAACTCTAAGATATTTGCTCAGATATCCAGATATAATATTGTCCTAAAAGTTGACTATCTTATTGTAAGCAATGGTATAAAGCACTATTGTGTAAAAATGGATTATGAACATAATTCATATATTATACTCGAAAATATTCCATCATACAATGAATTATAAAAATAAATAGAGTCCGGTACAATACCGAACTCTATTTAAGGTTGCATAACTATTGGTACAATACCTAAAATGAAGAGTTATTCTTCTGTGGTATCAACCGTGTCAACATTCTTTTTACGCTCACGTTTCTTTGGAGCCGGCTGTTCTGATTTAGGTATTTCATGAATACCTGCCAATTCCGGATCAATTATGATTCTGCCGCAATACTCACAAACAATGATTTTCTTTCGCATGCTGATGTCGAGCTGTCTCTGAGGTGGAATCTTATTAAAACAACCACCGCAAGCATCACGCTGAACATAAACAATACCTAAACCGTTTCTTGTATTCTTACGAATACGCTTAAATGATTGAAGAAGTCTTGGATCAATTACCAATTCAAGAGATTTGGACCTCTCACGAAGTTTTTCCTCTTCAACCCTTGTCTCTTCAATTATTTCATCCAATTCTGATTTCTTAACCTCAAGATCCTGTTTCTTTTCAGCCAAAAGAGCAGTATTACGCTCCATCTCTTCCGTCTTACTTGCAATTGCTGAAGTATACTCACGAATACGTTTTTCACCCAATTCAATTTCTAGATTCTTAAACTCAATTTCTTTGTTAAGAGAATCATATTCACGGTTATTACGTACATTGTCTTGTTGTTCAGTATACTTGGCAACAGCAGCTTTTGAGGCCTCAATCATATGCTTGTTCTCAGATATTCCTTTAGTGAGTTCGGTAATCTCCACTTTGTATTTTTCAATACGTGTACTCAAACCGGCAATATCATCCTCTAGGTCTTGAACTTCGAGAGGTAACTCTCCACGAAGTGTCTTAATCTTATCAATCTCTGACAGCATAGTCTGTAGCTGATAGAGAGACAATAACTTTTCCTCAACAGAATACTCTGATGGATCTTTCTTAGTTTCTTTTGTCATAATCTATTTATTTTATCGTCTATTATTATTGCAAAAATATTCTATGGGATTCGTATTGATCTTGGTCATAAACAGTGGTAACGATGGAAATGAACTTAATAAAATATCATATAAAAGTTCAATAGTAAACTGTTCACTTTCATAATGACCTATCTCAATCAGACTCATAATATTATCAAATCCAAAGAAATGATGATACCCTATCTCACCGGTAATAAATGCATCAGCACCCAAATTCAATGCATCATTAATCAAAAAAGAACCGGCACCTCCGCATATTGCAATACGCTTAATCTGCTTTTCGATGCACCTATTGTGCCGTATTACAGATACATGAAATTTCTCTTGAAGCATTTGAAGTAATTCATCAAACATAATAGGTTTTGATAAATCTCCAATTACTCCGGAACCATTCCCTTCCATAAGATTAGCAATAGGTTGGGTATATAAAAGACCCAAAATATTAGCAATCCTACCATTTACTCCTCCCTTCACATTATCAAGATTGGTATGTGATGAATATATTGCTATATTATCTTTTACAGCTTTGATAACGCAACGTCCATTAATATCATTATCTGTAATGGACTTCAAAGGATGAAACAACAACGGATG
Source organism: uncultured Bacteroidaceae bacterium (assembly GCA_964403455.1). Lineage (GTDB taxonomy): Bacteria > Bacteroidota > Bacteroidia > Bacteroidales > Bacteroidaceae > Colenecus. The sequence goes on from CAYOGG010000009.1 coordinate 11,928, forward strand.
GTGTGAAACAACCAAATTGCATCCAAGTGTTTTAGCTTCCGCCAATACGGCTTCAGTAACATCCAGACACAATAAAGCCCCTGTCGCTTCCGTCTCTGTTAGCCCAACTTGCAAACCTGAATTATCATAATCATCTTGCAAAGGCAGAGGCGCGAATCTTTCAAGGGCAACAATTATTTCCTTGATTTTCATTATATGCTGAAAAACAATTGCAAATATAGGACTTTTTTCTGAAATTCAATACAACTTCTAAACACTTATCCACCAAATTGTAATTATAGCCAATAGAATACCAATTAATTGATGAGGACGTAATTTCTCATGAAAAACCGACCATCCGATCAAAGCCCCAATCAGAACAACTCCTATATTATGGAATGGAAATAAGAATGATGAATCAATACTCTTCATTGATATCATTAGCATATACGTACAAAAGAAATTACAAGCACCCAATCCAATTCCACCAAACAGATTCTTAATTTGAAATGCGGAACGCTTCTTCTTCCATCCAAACGTGCCATATATTATACCTGTAAACATGGCAGAAATAAAGATTGTTGCAGATAGCATTGACAATTCTTGATTAACAATATATTCAGGAACATCAGCATTAACCTTTGAAATATTGTATTGCATGATTTTCATACAGGAATTTGTTGTACCGAAAGTAATGAAAACTAAAAAAGGCATCAAATATCTTCCAATACCGTTACTATTCTGTCTATTGACTTTCCCATCATATATTATCAGGAAAAGCGATAATAAAGCAACTAACATGGGTATCCATTTCGGCGTTGCGCTCCCGGGAATAAACATAAAACATATCAGTATCGGAATTATCATTGATGCACGACTACACACCGTTGTTATGGTCACTCCAGCACGTAATGTAGAACCGGATAGCACTACCATACCTAAATAGAAGACTATTCCTATTAGGATAGCATAAACCAACCAATCTGATTTTAAAGGGTTTACCTGTATGCCCGATTCAAAATTGAACGACATTAAACAACCCAATATGAATGCGGTAAGATAATTGAAGATGATTGCTTGCCTGACATCAACACCCTTCAATTGGAATATCTTGAAAATTATTGAGAAGAGTGCTGCGCAAATAGTTGCAATAATAAGTGCTATCATTCTGCCAATCCCCTATTTTTCAATAATGCTGAAGTTGAAGGCTCGCTGCCACGGAAACGTTTATAAAGAACCATCAAATCCTCTGAGTTTCCTTTTTCCAAAATATTCTGACGATAGCTACGTCCCGTCGCTTCATCCAAAATACCATTCTCTTTGAAACATTCATAAGCGTCGGCATCCAATACTTCGGCCCACAAATAGCTATAATATCCCGCACTATATCCGTTACTGAATATATGACTGAAAAATGTACCTCTATATCTATACTCTATCTCATCAATCATTCCAATTTTTTTAGAAATCTCATCTTCAAATATGCTATCATCGAAATTGGTATAGTCATTCTGCATGTGGTATTCCATATCCAATAGCGCAGCTCCAACCAACTCCACTGTCTCAAAACCGGTATTGAAATGACCTGCATTTTGCATCTTCGCAATTAGAGAATCAGGAATAGGTTCACCTGTTTTATAATTAAATGCATATTGCTTCATTATTGAAGGTTCAATAGCCCAATGTTCCATTATCTGAGAACACAACTCAACAAAATCTGTAGGAACATTAGTACCTCCGATTCTTGGATAACTTACCTTAGTCAACATTCCATGGAGAGCATGTCCGAACTCGTGGAATACCGTTCTTACATCATCAATCGATAAAAGGGTTTGTCCATTCTCATCAGGCAAAGAGAAGTTACATACGTTCACTACTGATGGATAAGTTCTTTTTCCTTTCAGGTTCTCAGCTGAAACGAAATTATTCATCCATGCTCCCTGGCGTTTCGTATCTCTGACAAAACAATCAGTATAGAAATATGCCAAATGAGTATTATCGCTATCTAAACATTCATAACAATCTACCGTTGGTTGATATTTTGGAAGGGAATCAACCTTTACAAAATGAACACCGAAGAGTTTCTCAGCAACGAAGAATGAACCTTTTCTTGTATTTTCCAAGGTAAAATATTGCTTCAATTCGTTTTCATTAAGATCATACTTCTGTTTACGAAGTTTCTCCGCATAATACCACCAATCCCAGGCCTCCAATTTAAAGTTGCCTCCTTCAGAATCAATAATGGACTGCATTTCATCTCTTTCTTTCTTTGCTTGTGGAAGTGCAACTTTCCATATATCCATTAACAAGTTATAGGCAGCCCCAGGAGTAGCGGCCATCTTGTCACTTAACTGGTAATCTGCAAATGTCTCATATCCAAGCAATTTGGCCTTTTCCAATCTGAGTTGGAGAATTTCCTTGATAATTAATTTGTTATCAAACTCATTATTGTTGTTTCCACGTGAATAATATGCTTCATACATCTGCTTGCGAAGTGCTCTATTCTCACAAAACTGTAAAAAAGGGATCAAACATGGTTTCTGAATATTGAATAACCAGCCATCCAGGCCTTTTTCTTTTGCTCTTTCCGAAGCAGCCAGCATGACATCATCAGGAAGACCTTTTATCTCTTTTTCATCGGTAATATGAAGTGAATATGCATTTGTTTCATCCAATACATGATTGGAAAAATCTACTGACAACAGACTTAATCTGGTATTTATTTCTTCAAAACGTTTTTTTTGTGCTTCATTAAGCAGCGCTCCACCATCTACAAAATCACGATAGTATTTTTCAACGGTTCTCTCCTGCTCGCGAGTCAGATTAAGTGTATTAAGATTATCGTATAAGGTCTTAATCCTTTGAAACAGAGCTTTATTCATATATATGAAGGTGTTATGCTCTGACATAAGTGGAATAACCGCTTTTTCCGTTTCCTTCATAACATCATCAGCATCAGTCTCATTCAGATTGTAAAAAATACCACTTACTTTATTTAAAATACGTCCACTTGCCTCCAACTCCTCAATAGTATTATCAAAAGTTGGAACATCCGGATTATTTGCGATAGTCGTTATCTCCTCTCTTTGTTGCTTAAAACCTGCCTTAAATGCAGGAAGATAATGCTTTGATTCTATTTTATTAAAATCTATCGCATCATAAAGAGATTCTTTTTCACTTAGAAACGGGTTACTGTTTCCGACACATGCTGTCAATGACATTATTAACGTAATATTGATTAGTTTCTTCATATATCGCTTTCGAATATGTTTCACAAAGGTAAGGTTTTTATTTCATTTCGGTTTTTTCTTTATCCATTTGGTTTCACATTTTGAAGTTATAAAGTAACTTTGCAGATGAAAGAATACCAATATTGGATGTTATGGCTAATATCAGCTATTTTGGTGTTATCATTGAATGTCTGAATATGGTGTTATCACCTAACAATTAACAATTTAAGTATATGAAAAGTATTATTGGCCTTGTGAGTGTGTCAATTTTGATTGTCTCAATGATGTTTATTACAAGTTGTAATAATAAAACAACTAATAATGTTGAAGCATCAAAATCGGAGTCCGGCAGAAACATTCTATTAGTAGTTGATCTTCAAAAGGATTTTATTGACGGAAGTTTATGTGCTGTTGATGCCGATAAGACAGTTGCCGCTATTGACTCAATAAAAACCAATTTTGACAAACTATATTTTACCCTCGATTGGCATCCGATCAACCATTGTTCTTTTGAGGCTAATGGTGGTCAGTGGCCAGTTCATTGCGTACACTACTCTTTAGGTGCATCAATCCCTGATCAGATTCTATCAGGATTAAAAGAAGAAAATACCAGATTCTTTACAAAGGGTTCTGATCCTTCCAAAGAAGAATATGGTGCTTTCTCAACTGTTGAAGCTGGTTCTCAAGATATGTTTAATGCAAACGATACGGTTGTAGTGTGCGGTATTGCAGCCGATTATTGCGTTTTGGAGACTTTGAAAAACATTATCAGCTTACGTGATTCCATTGGTTTTAATGTTAAGGTCTTTATTAAGGGTACAGCAAAGATTGTTACCTATGACACTTTGCTGGATTATATGAAAGAGCACAATGTAGATATCTACGACTAAATATTTCTCATGAACAACAGTCTCATTATCAGAAGTATGATAGAGAACGATTTATATAAGTTCTCAATGTCATATTATTATCAGCGTACTACTCCTGAAGCTATTGGAACGTTTTCATTTACAGACAGAGATGAAAAAAAATATACCCGGGAATATGTTGAACAGCTAAAAAAAGAATTCGAAAACCTAACTATTCTTCAATTAACTGATGATGAGTTTAATTGGTGTCTTAAGAATATCTATTTTATTCCAAGATGTTATTTCGAATGGCTTAGAGGTTTCAGATTTGATCCTTCAATAATCAAAATCTGGCTAGATGAAGAAAGCCACCTACATATTGAAGCGACGGATTTGATTTATAAAGTAACGCTTTACGAAATCCCTATATTATCAACTGTATCAGAACTTTATTACCGATTTAAGAATATCGATTTCTCAGATTGGGATTATATTGATAATCAACTTGAAAAGAAAATCCGGATTTCAAATGAAAATTCAATAAAGTTTGCAAACTTTGGAATGCGCCGCAGATACTCGCACAATGTTGAAGACCACGTAACCGAATTTCTCGCCAGGAATGCAAATTTCTTTATAGGTTCGTCGACCGTTTATTTTGCGAAAAAGTATCAATCCATCCGAAAAGACTTGAAGCCTATTGGCACCATGGCCCATGAATTGATGATGGCTACTGCCGCCTTCATGGGACCAAAAGAGGCAAACTATTATGTTATGCGTCGCTGGTCTGAGATTTATGGTGGTGCAATGGGTGTAATGCTTCCCGACTGCTTTACCACAGAAGTTTTTTTGCGCAATTTTAGTCTGGATATGGCAAAACTTTATGACGGCGTACGTCATGATTCCGGAGATCCTTTTGTTTTCGGTGACAGAATAATTGCAAAGTACGAATCATATAATATCGATCCTAAAACCAAATCTATTGTTTTTAGCGACGCTCTTGATTTTGACAGGGCTTTAGCTATTCAAAAATATTTTGAGAAACGTATCAGAGTGTCTTTCGGAATAGGTACAAATCTTACCAATGACGTGGAGAATGCAAATCCTCTGAATATCGTCATGAAATTGAAATCGTTTCAAGTTAATTCCAGACAGCCGGTGTATAGGTGCGTCAAACTCTCTGATGTTAGTGGAAAAGAATTGGGTGAACCGGATGAAATAAATAGTTATAAAATAATCCTGAGTTTGTAGTTCCATTTTTTACGTTTGGATATATTTTAATGCTTCTATATTATTGATAATATTTTTATCATCAATAATATAGAAGCATTTCTTTATTTATATGTCAGTCGACGAATATCAATTAAAACACTCACACCAGCCCCTATTCGCGCATAAGTCAAATTCTCAATACAACATATATCAGCAATTACCAAAACTATTATAATTCAGAAGCCTTTACCAGGCAAAGTAAAACATGGCTCGCATGGATGCTTATAATTGAAAAAATACAGGAAATATTATGATTATAAAATTGATGTTATCGACTGACACGAAACGATACTTGTTATAATAACTCTGATGACACCTGCAAATAAAAAAGTACATCACAGCAAAACTAATTTTGTTGTGATGTACTGAACGTAAATATATTTGTAGTATAACCTGTAACGATCATTTAGGACTATTCATTAGGTAAATCCACTTTTAAGTGTAACTCATCAAATTGAACTTGATCCAAAGGTCCGGGTGCATCCAACATTACATCGCGCCCTGAATTGTTTTTAGGGAATGCTATGCAATCTCTTATGCTGTCCAATCCTGCAAAAATGCTTACCAACCTATCGAGACCGAATGCTAAACCTCCATGAGGTGGAGCACCATATTTGAAAGCATTCATCAAGAAACCAAACTTAGCTTGAGCCTGCTCAGGAGTAAAACCAAGAATATTAAAAATAGTAGCCTGAAGTTTGCTATCGTGAATTCTGATTGAACCACCTCCTACTTCAATACCATTGATAACCATATCATAGGCATTGGCACGTACGTTTGCCGGATTGGTATCCAACAAAGGAATATCCTCTGGCTTAGGACTGGTAAACGGATGATGCATCGCCATCAATCTGTTTTCTTCATCACTCCATTCATACATAGGGAAGTCTATTACCCATAGGCATGCAAACTTATTCTTATCTCTTAGTCCCAATTGTGATGCTACTTCTAAACGCAGTTCGGAAAGTTGCTTCCTCGTCTTCATGGTATCACCACCACTAAGAATCAGAATAAGGTCATTGGGCTCTGCCCCAAAAGCACTCTTCATCTTCTGAAGTATATCCTGAGAATAGAATTTGTCAACACTAGACTTTACAGTACCATCCGCCTCTACTCTGGCATAGACTAATCCTTTGGCTCCAATCTGCGGACGTTTTACATACTCGGTAAGCTGATCTATATGCTTACGTGTATATGAAGCGGCACCTTTTACACAAATACCTCCTATGTATACAGCCTCGTCAAAAACAGGAAAACCCGATCCCTGCATTGTATCCATGAGTTCTACGAACTTCATATCAAAACGAAGATCAGGTTTATCACTTCCATAATACTTCATGGCATCATGCCATGTCATACGCTGGAATTGATCAGGCATATCAATATTTAGTATTGTTTTAAACAGATGCTTTGCTAAGTCTTCAAATATCACCAGAATATCTTCTTGCTCAATAAACGACATCTCACAATCTATCTGAGTAAACTCAGGCTGTCTGTCGGCACGCAAGTCTTCATCTCTAAAGCACTTTGCTATCTGGAAATATCGGTCAAATCCGGATACCATCAATAGCTGTTTCAATATCTGAGGACTCTGAGGAAGTGCATAAAACTGTCCGGGATTCATTCTGGATGGTACCACGAAATCTCTTGCACCTTCCGGGGTGGAATTTATCAAAATAGGTGTCTCAACTTCAATGAAGGACCTTTCATCCATAAACTTCCTGGTTTCCATCACAATCTTGTGGCGCAGTTCCAGATTTTTTCTGATTATACTACGACGTAAATCAAGATAACGATACTTCATTCTAAGTTCATCACCGCCATCAGACTCATCCTCTATAGTAAAAGGAGGTGTTTGTGATGCATTTATCAGATCCAGTACATCAACCAATATCTCTATATCTCCTGTAGGAATCTTATTATTCTTGCTAGAGCGTTCATTAACAAGACCCTGAATCCGGATCACATATTCGCGACCCAATCGAGCGGCTCTTTCGCAAAGATCAGAATTAACACTCTCATTAAAAACCAATTGTGTAATACCATAACGATCACGCAAGTCAACAAAAATCATTCCGCCCATTTTGCGAACCCTCTGAACCCATCCGGCAAGAATAACTCTATTACCAATGTCTGAAAGCCTTAGCTCACCACATGTTTTAGTTCTATACATTATCAATTTCTTAATTTAATAGTGCAAAATTACTTGAAAGTATTTGTTATATCAATATTGTTAGTAATTTTGCAAGTACTCCACGAGATTAATAACATATGTTAACTCGTCGGGATTATTAAAATATATTGAATTTTTCAACTAATATTATGTAAACAGAGAATTATGTATCTATTTATCATCTTTTCGTGCGTTTCATGCATTATCGCGACCTTCTTTTCCATTAGAAAAGTCATTATTTTGAAACGGTATATATCTAAAAAAGAAGGTATCATTGATACAAGAAATCATCAAGATACTGAAATAAAGGTTGATTATCGAAAGTTACTTAATAAACATTTGAGAAGTCAATATGAATTGAAGAATGTCTGTGAAATCGATTTACCTTCCGAGGCTGAAATAACGAATCAGTTTATTGATTCATGTACCAAATTAATAATTCAAAACATATCAAATCCGAAGTACTCGGTAATAAAATTAAGTCAAGATATGTTCATGGATAGAACCGGTCTGTACAAAAAGATAAAAAAGGCTGCAAAATGCACACCCAAGATATTTATTAAGAATATAAGAATAAATTATGCTGTCGGATTGTTGGAACAGAAAAAATACTCTTCTGAAGAAATTGCAAAAATGTCGGGATTTGAATCAGTTGTAAAACTTTTAATGGAATATCCGAGCATATTCGATCAAAATATCGATGATAAACAAATCATTTTAAAGAATAAGGAAAAAGAAACCATTTAAAATCTATTTCTATGGATTCTTCCCTATTATTAATTTGATTTTTATTACATTCGCAAAAAATAATATTCTCTCGATTAGGGTTAGAAAATTGATCTTCTCAGTTGAGATATAATTTATTCATTTCGAGACTTCATTTAATAATTTGGGTATGAAAAAGAATCTCATAAGATTATCCATAGTACTTATATGTACACTCGCTTTATTTGTAAATTGTTCAAAAGAAGAGTATAAGGAAGAAATGCTATACGGCAGATGGTATTGTGATAATGTAAACGGCTTAAAATTGTATTACACTTATAATAGTGATCATACAGGCAGATACGCCGATAAAGATGATTATGGAAAGAATTTTACGTGGTCTTTAGACGGAGATGTATTGGAAATGAGACCTGTAGGTGATGGCGTTAATGTTGCTGACTATGAAGTATTTATTATCACCTCCCTATCTGATAATGTATTTAATTGTTACGATGAGAGAGATTCTTCAAGTAAGTATACTTTTTCGAAGAAATGAACAGAAGTGTAAAGAAAGTTCTAACTATCTCCGCAATAGTATCACTATCAATATTGATACTGTTCTTTATTGCTATAGGTATAGTAAGCTGGATGCTATTCAGTCGTTCCGGAATTGAGAAGACAACAAGATATGCCATTGAAAACTATTCTCCATGCAGAATTGAAACCGGTGATATAGAATTGACCTTTTTTAAAACTTTTCCATGCTTCAGTTTGGAGTTTAATGACATTACCGCATTTAATAATTTAGAATCTGCTCCTACAGATACTCTGGCAAGTATTGACCGAATATATGCAAAATTAGATTTAAAGGCCTTATTTAAACAACGATTAGCTGTCATAGAATCTGTTAGTTTGGAGAAAACACAGATAAATATTTTTACCGATTCTTTAGGTCGAAGTGTTCTGGATATTTTTTCCGACTCGATAACAAGCGCGGAAAATAATGATAAACCTTTTGATATAAATCAACTTGATTCAATCAATATTGGGTTATCATTCGATATTGATCATATCGGATTGAATAAAACAAACATTTCATATATTGATAAAAAGCGGGGCATTGAAGCTTATATTGAAAATCTTGATGCCGAAATAGATGGCACAATTGACTCTACATTATGCGGAAAAGTAAATCTAAAAACGAATGTTGAAAGAATAATCTCAAACTTAGAAGATTCCGTTTCATTAAATTCAAGTTTGGATGATATAGTATTTGATGCTATCTGCAATTTACAGGGTCAGGACAGTTATATTGACGGAGACTTATCTATAAAAAAATCATCAGTAAATTATGGTTCGATTTTTTCTTCTATAGATTTTCTGAGACTCTATATCAATGCTAATGCTAATTTTAATAATAAGAATGTTGATGTAAAGGCTAATCTCTCTACAAACGGAATAAACACCAACTCAGACAGCATACAAGTATCATTGGCTGATGCCGGTTTTAGTATCACTGCTAATACAGACTTGAATTTTAAAACCGTGCGGTTTTCTCTTTCGACAATAACCGGAGTTTTGGATTTACTCATGTTACAAGGTGATGGCAACAAGACTTCATTCAAAATTAATAAACTTGGATTGGATTGTGATGCCTATGCAGACATTGTCAGTCTGGATGGAAATGCCAATATCAATATCAACGGATCCGATATTGATTTCATTATGAATGGCGACACTCCCATATCTTCTAATACAAAAACTTTGAAAATAGATTTCTCCGCTACTAAAAATGGAGACAGAATCATTTGTACACCAATTATATTTTCACCTAATATCACTGTTCGGGCAAATGGTGAGACCTACATTAACAACTGGCCATTAAGATTATCCATGCCAATTATTACTGATACTGCTTTCAATCATATAGTAATAAATGATGCATTACTTTCTATTAATAATCAGAAAATCGGTTTTGGCGCAGATTGCCATCAAAACGGCAATAAAGACTTAAAAATATCTGCATATACAAGCCTAATTGATGTTGACATAGAAAAAATACTTCATATGATACCTGCCGGTTATCAGCCAATGCTTAATGGTGTCTACGCTAATGGAAATATCAATGCAAAAGTTATAATGAATGCGGATATCCGTGATGAAAAACTCGATTTACATTTTGCAGATGCCAAAATATCGTCAAATAAGTTTTCCGCATCATATAAAGACTCTGTTTTTGCAGAATCAGATCACTTCGCAATCTCCATGGCTTACCCTGGAGAGATGTCTACAGCTACTAATAGTACTATTGATATTTTTCTAAATACCGGCAAATTAAAAACTAATGTTTTAGGAACAACTCCAATATCTGCATCTCTTAGTGACTTGAATTTTTCGGGTTATGTTTCAGGATTTATGAATGGTTTGAATAACATTGAAGCATTGTTGTTTTTGAATTCAAAAAATGTAAATGCCACTCTTGATACTATCTCTGCAAGGATTGGAGGGCTTAGTTTATCAACTTATGTGGGTATGAATACCGGAAAGAACGGCAATCCTGATTTTTATATGGATTTCAAGTGTGATACTTTATCCGGAAAAATGGGTTCCTTGTTATCATCAAATATTGGTAAAACCGATATTTACGGTGAAATACAAATCGATACTACCAAAAAGGATTTGTTTTTAAAATACAGCCCCATTTTAACCGTTACGATGAATAACGCAAGTGTTGATAATATCGGGTTACCTATATTAATGCCAAAATTGGATTTTGATTTTAATTTAGGCAAGTTTGTAATTAACAATAGCCGCCTTAATATAGGTAAGTCAGATATTAATCTCACAGGAAAGATTGAGAACCTTGGTGAGTGGCTAAATGATTCCGGATTATTAACCGGAAAATTTGATTTCGTTTCAAACCATACTGATATGAATGAGTTAATGAGCCTGTTTAGCGGCTTTGGCAACTATACTTCAGAGACCGACGTTTCTAATACTCAAAATAAAGACTCAGTTTATGCAAACCCATTCATGGTACCTTTAGGAGTTGATTTTACTCTGAATACCAATATTGATGAGATGGAATTCAACAATCACTTATTTAACGATTTGGGTGGAGATATTACTATTAAAGACGGCACATTGGTCTTACAAGAATTAGGATTCTCGTCAAATGCTGCGAAGATGCAACTTACAGCAATTTACAAAACGCCTAAACCGGAAGATATATACATGGGACTCGATTTCCATTTACTTGACATAGAAATAGCAGAACTTATAAGCTTAATTCCTTCAGTTGATACAATTGTCCCCATGTTGAAGTCTTTTGATGGTAAAGCTCAATTTCACTTGGCTGCTGAGACTGAATTGGATCAATATTATTCACTGAGAATGCCTACATTGATTGGAGCTGCAGCTATTGAAGGTAAAGACCTGGTAATACTCGACAACGATGTATTCAATGGCATCAAACGAAAATTACTAATGAGCAAACATGCCGAAAACAAGATAGATAGTCTTTCTGTTGAGCTACAAGTCTTGCGTAACAAAGTTGATTTATATCCATTCCTTGTACATATGGATCGCTATAGCGCTGTTATCGGTGGACGACACAATATCAATAAAGATCTTGATTGCAGATATCATATTTCACTGACTGAATGTCCATTACCTATTAGGCTTGGAGTTACAATATCCGGCCCGATTAATGGGATAACGGAAAAGCCGTTAAAACATATCAGATTGGCAAGATGTGAATACAAGAAGTATTTTAAGCCGAAGAGAGAAGGAATAACCGAAGAACGCACCCTTAGGATGAAACAAGATATTCTAAATACCCTGCGTTCCAATGTTCGTGAACAATAAGAAAGCTATTCTAGCAATTTAATCCTTTATCGACAAAATAAGGCCATCATATGCCAATTCAATAGATTCCGGTAATCTGGTATTCACAAAGTCATGAAGTCCTACTCTATGACTCATATGTACAAAAAAAGTTTCTTTAGCCCCTACTCTTTGAGAGAAATTCACAGCTTGCATAACATTTTGATGAGTAGGATGTTCCTTGGTATGAAGAGCATTAACAATTAATACATCAAGATTATGAAGCTTATCAAATTCTTTATCATCAATGCTTTTCATGTCGGTTATATATGCCATATTACCTATTCTAAAACCTATTATAGGCAATTTACCATGCATAACCCTTATTGGAACAATCCTTAACTCATTAATTGAGAACGCATTATCCACAGAGACGGATTGCATGACTATTCTGGGAGTACCCGGATATTTATTAGGACCGAAACAATAAGGAAGACGTTGCATCAAATTCTCTATCACGTTCTGTTCGGCATATATCGGAACATCGCCATGAACACAAAAAGGACGCAAATCGTCTATCCCACCAACATGATCATAATGCTCATGAGTTATCAAGATTCCATCTATCTTTCTGAATCCCCATCTAAGTATCTGTTCACGGAAATCCGGACCGCAATCTACTAAAATACAGGTCCGTTCCGTTTCAATAATTAATGAAGTTCTTAATCGTTTATCCTTTGGATTCTTCGATTTGCATACAGCACAAGTACACCCCATTTCAGGTACTCCGATAGACGTACCTGTACCGAGAAAAGTAATTTTCATCTCAAATATAATTCACTTCCGTTTCCAACATTATATCGAAAAGGCCTTTAACATCACTAATAATATTATCAGCCAATCTTTTAACATCATTACCTGTAGCCCCTCCCAAATTAACCAAAACAAGAGCCTGCTTATCATGTACAGCAGCCGACCCCAAGCTACGTCCTTTCCAACCACTCTTTTCTATCAACCAACCGGCCGGAACCTTAATCGTCTTATCTGTCACTAAAAAAAAGGGAATATCCGGATATATATTCTGAAGTCTCTTAAATTCAATATCAGTTATCACTGGATTCTTGAAAAAACTACCTGCATTACCCAGAATCTTCGGATCAGGTAATTTACTGTTTCTTATTAAACATACCGCATCACGAATATTTTGTAAAGAGGCATTGCCCATATTATCAATTGTCTGCTTCAATAGGCCGTAATCGAGTTTTGGGTTTGCTTTCTTTTTTAACTCATATGTAACATATGATACGGAAAACCGGCCTTTAAGTTCTGTTTTAAATAAGCTGCTTCGGTAATCATATTTACATTCTTCATTTGTAAAAACACCTTCGGAACCATCCAATAAACATACTGCATCGACCTTCACAATAACATCTTTTGCTTCAACTCCGTAAGCTCCGATATTCTGAACAGCACTGGCTCCTACCTCTCCAGGAATTGAGGATAGATTTTCAACTCCCCATAAACCATGTACAACACAATAATCTACAAAATCATCCCATACAACACCGGAACCGACTTTTACAAATACAGAGGACTCATTCTCTTCTATTATTTCAATTGTTTTTATGCATGAATGCAATATTGTACCATGAAAATCATTCATAAACAATAGATTGCTTCCTCCACCCATACAGAATAAAGGTCCCTTTACAGTCTGTAAAAGAGACTTCAATTCCGATATGTCATTGTATTCCGCAAAACAATCTGCAAATACATTAATACCGAATGTATTTCGATTCAGAAGTGAATAGTTACTATTTATATCCATATGTGTGGCAAAATTAGCATAAAGTTCTTGCCCTATCAGCATCTTTTTTAGTAATTTTGTCGGCAATTAAGCAGTAAAGTTGAGATGACGAACAATATTGACGATCTTCTAAAGGAGATTAATGACTTGAAGGCAGAATCTGCCGAAGAACTGGAGAACCTTCATTTGAAGTTCTTGAGTAAAAAAGGAATACTTAATGACCTTATGACAGATTTCCGTACCGTTCCGGTAGAAAAGAAAAAGGAAGTCGGTCAGAAACTTAATCTATTGAAAGCTGGTCTTCAGGAAAAGTTCTCTGAGTTAAAGTCTGCATTGGAAGCAAAAACCGATGATGGTAACGAACTGGATCTCTCCCGTTCTGCATATCCAATTAAGATGGGCACACGTCATCCATTAACCATTGTCAAGAACGAGATTATTGAGATATTCTCCCGATTGGGATTTATTTTGGCAGATGGTCCTGAGGTCGAAGATGATTGGCATGTATTCTCATCTATGAATTTCGCCGAAGATCATCCGGCTCGTGATATGCAGGATACATTTTTTGTAGAGGCGCATCCCGATATCATACTGCGTACTCATACATCTTCTGTACAAAGTCGTGTAATGGAGATATCTCAGCCTCCTATCCGCATTATTTGCCCGGGACGTGTATACAGAAATGAGGCTATCAGCTATCGTGCGCATTGTTTCTTTCATCAAGTAGAGGCTCTTTATGTAGATACAAAGGTCAGCTTTACGGATTTGAAACAACTACTTCTTTATTTTGCTCAGGAGATGTTCGGTCCTGACACAAAAATACGCTTGCGTCCAAGCTATTTCCCTTTTACTGAGCCTTCTGCTGAAATGGATATAAGTTGTCATATATGTGGAGGAAAAGGATGTCCTTTTTGTAAGGGAACAGGTTGGGTTGAAATCTTAGGATGCGGTATGGTAGATCCCAATGTTTTGGAACTGAATGGAATCGATAGTAAAAAATACTCCGGATACGCTCTAGGAATGGGAATAGAAAGGATAACCAATTTGAAATATCAAGTTAAAGATCTTAGAATGTTTTCAGAAAACGACACCCGTTTTCTTAATGAGTTCGAATCCGCATACTGATTGTGATAATGAGAAAGAATGAACTTCTCAAAATATGCTGCGATTATTTTGAAAGTGCAATTCCAATAGCTGAAACTGAATTGCACTTTCGTTCATCTTACGAATTGTTGGTAGCTGTCATTTTATCTGCTCAATGTACTGACAAGAGAGTCAATATGATAACTCCTAAACTTTTTGAATCTTTTCCTTCTGTTGCCGATATGGCACAAGCTACTCCTAATGAAGTTTTAGAAAAGATCAAAAGTATATCATATCCCAATGCAAAATCCATACATATAGTCAATATGGCAAAAATGGTTATGGAGAATTTCAAAGGCGAGATTCCTAAGACCGTCGAAGAATTGGTAACACTTCCGGGAGTTGGACGAAAAACGGCGAATGTAATGCAGGCAGTAGCTTTTGGAGGTCAAGCAATGCCCGTTGATACTCATGTCTTTAGAGTGAGTCACAGAATAGGACTTGTAAATGACAATTGTAATACACCACTTAGCGTAGAAAAAGAACTGGTACGTTTTTTTCCTAACTCCATATTATCAAAGGCTCACCACTGGTTGATTCTTCACGGCAGATATACCTGCACGGCAAAGAATCCAAAGTGTGATAAGTGCGGATTGAATGTTGCCTGTAAATACTTTAATAGTATAAAGAAATAAGAACAACTTCTTATTGGAATAGTTTCGTAGACAGATAACGTTCACCGGTATCCGGAAGTAAAACAACTATTGTTTTTCCATTGTTTTCAGGCAGTTTAGCTAATCTCTTTGCGACATGCATTGCGGCACCGGATGTAATACCAACTAAAATTCCTTCTTTTTCAGCCAAGTTTCTGGATGCTGCATAAGCCTCTTCATCTGTAACTGTCACTACTTCATCCACTACATCCAAGTTTAGATTCTTTGGTATAAATCCCGCTCCGATTCCCATTAGTCCGTGAGGGCCGGCTACGCCCGTTGTGATAACTGCCGATGTGGCAGGTTCAATACCTACAACCTTTATACTTGGTTTCTGTTGCTTGAGATATTTACCAACACCGCTGATTGAGCCGCCGGTTCCGATTCCGGCAACAAAAATATCTACACAACCATAGGTATCTTTCCATATTTCCAATCCGGTAGTCTTATAATGCGCCTCCGGATTTGCACTATTCTCAAATTGCTGAAGGATAATACTTCCCGGAATTGAGTCTCTAAGACTATTTGCCTTTTTTATTGCTCCTGACATACCTTCCGTTCCGGGGGTCAATACAACTTCAGCACCATATGCTGCTACTAAACGACGGCGTTCTATGCTCATAGTTTCAGGCATAGTCAATATGAGGTGGTAACCTTTAACTGCACTAACCAATGCCAGCCCAACTCCAGTATTTCCGCTTGTAGGTTCGATTATTGTGGCTCCAGCTTTTAGAAGTCCTTTTGATTCTGCATCCTCAATCATATTCAGGGCAATACGATCTTTAGCGCTACCACCGGGATTGAACGATTCCAGTTTAACCAAAAGGTCTGCACTTAGTCCTTCAAAACTTATTGTTTTTGTTAATCTCACTAATGGTGTATTGCCAATCAGATCTAAAATTGAATTTGTCATTTTATTACGATTTTACATGGCAAGATTACAACTTATTGGCCTAAAATCAAAGATTTTGACTACTTTTATTCAATAAATAGTAGTTACTTTGCAGAAATTATTCAGAATAATGGAGCAAAACGACATTTTCAATAGCATTCGTAAGGTTTCGGATGAATTAAACAAACCTTGCGAATATATTCCGACAGTTGGAGAAAAAACAATTGATAAGAATGAGATTGAAGAGTCTGTAAAGATATTCAGACTTATAGTCTTTGGGAACTACTTTGGAAGCAATGATACTTCTACCTCGCTAACTCGTCTGTATTCACTTTTGTCCAGACAGATTGCATTTGTAGGTCAAATATTTGGAAAAGAAAACGAACTGGGTGACGGTCGTATTCTTGCTCAACGATTCATAGAAATGATACCCGATTTGAGGTCTATGTTGGGAACCGATGTAAAAGCGGTCTTTGATGGAGACCCTGCTGCCGTCAGTTTTGAGGAGGTAATACTGTGCTACCCTTCCCTCACTGCTATTACTCACTATAGAATGGCTCATGCTCTACTACAATTGGGCATTCCGATAATGCCAAGAATAATAACCGAGCTTGCTCATTCTGAGACCGGAATTGATATTCATCCAGGTGCTCAAATAGGTAAATTTTTCAGTATTGACCATGGTACAGGTGTTGTTATAGGAGAGACAACAATAATCGGAAATCACGTACAGCTATATCAAGGTGTCACTCTTGGCGCCAAAAGTTTCAAGTTCGATGATAATGGGAATCCTCTCAATCTACCGCGTCACCCAATATTGGAAGACAATGTCGTTGTATATTCAAACTCATCCATTCTTGGACGTATTCGGATTGGACACGATACCATTGTAGGAGGAAACGTCTGGCTGACTCAAGACCTACCTCCATATTCTAAATATTTCCAGTTTAGAGCAGATAAATAAAGGAAAAAAGCTAATTTTGCGACTGTATAAAAAGAAAATAAACTTATTATTCATAGATAATTATGACAAATATTGACAATTACAACTTCGCCGGAAAAA
>CAYOGG010000010.1:0-28272 GCA_964403455.1 uncultured Bacteroidaceae bacterium
ACTCCAAACCATCGCTCAATTGCCGATGGCAAATGGCCTGCTCAGATTAATGATATTAAGGCTGTGATTCGTTTTATTCGTGGAAATGCTGCAAAGTACAAATTTGATCCTTCATTTGTTGCTATCTCAGGTTTCTCATCAGGTGGTCATCTGTCTGCTGTGACAGCTCTTTCCAATGGTGTTAAAGTAGCAAAGCGCGGTAAGGCTGAATATGATATTGAAGGAAACTTAGGTGCGTTCACTAAAGAGTCAAGTGACGTTCAGGCTTTCTGTGATTGGTCCGGTCCTACCGAGTTGCTTCATATGGATTGTGGCAGTGCACAGATATTCGGCGGTCCTGGAAATACTCCTGAGGAGCAACTTTTGGGTATGAAAAAGGAAGGCAATGAAGATAATTTTATGCTTCTCAGTGCAACAGGTTATCTGGATAAGAACGATGTAGCAGGTTATATGTTTCATGGTGATGCAGACTTTGTAGTAGCATCATGTGTTAGCCAGTATCTATATGACCAAATGCAAAAGGCAGGTGTAGAGAGTTACATATTACGTGAACCTAAGGGTAGTCATGGTATGGGAATGTATTCGGAAGAGAACCTGAAAAAGATGGTAGACTTCTTGAATGCTCAGCGTGCCAAGACAAAGAAATAAGTTTATAATACTTGGTCTAAATAATATAAGTAGCCGATTAACAGAATTATGTTAGTCGGCTACTGTGTTTCTTATATATTAGGCCTGTTAGAAGACGGATTCGATGTGGCTGTCTGATAGAATCTCATTAAAGTAATCGTTGAACGGTTTGCCGGCTCCTAAACCTTCTACTATGTGATCAATGATATCCGGTCCTGTTATGTCGGCATCCGTGATATAGTGACAGGCATCGAAGTCTTTATGTTTTACCAAATCATCATAGTCTGAGTGCGGTATTCCGGAGGGTTGTGTCTTTACGCATTCTCCATCGATACTTTTATAGTATTTGCTGAATGAACGGCTTTTTATTATCTTTTCCAACGATGTTCCGTCTTCGGCAATATTTTGTCTTATCATACGCAGGGCGGGAGTCGGAGGGCAGTGTACTCCGCAGCATATCAGAGACTCATCTCCGGGTTTTAGATGAAAATAGTAACCGGCTCTGACCTGTTTTTTTCCACCGGGAACATAGTAAACCGAGAAATGATCTTTGTAAGGACTTTTGTCCCAGCTGAAACGTATATCACGGTTGAATCTGAATATGCAGTGTTTTATATCCAGTCCTTTCAAAGTCGGGTCAATGATGCTAAGGCGGTCCAATATCTCCTGTGAGATATGTTTGAACTCATTTTTTGCCTCTAAATAATATTCCTTGTTGGCATGCATCCACTCGGTGTTGTTATTGCAATTGCATTCACGCAAGAAATCTAATATCTGTTTGAAATTATACATTTGGATAAATAAAAAGTTTTGATAGTTTATCAAAGATAGCTGTTTGGTGGTAACTTTGTAACATAAAAATAAAAAAATAACTACCTTTGCGGCCTCAAACGAAAAGACATGCAAATTCAAGGTTTTCAACCCAAACTCTTTGATTGCATCAAGGAGTATAACAAATCAACTTTTGTATCGGATTTATTGGCAGGTGTAATTGTCGGAATAGTGGCATTGCCGCTTGCAATTGCATTTGGTATCGCTTCCGGTGCTACCCCGGAGGCCGGAATTCTGACAGCTATAGTAGCAGGTTTCATTATTTCGTTCTTTGGGGGTTCTAAGGTTCAGATTGGCGGCCCTACCGGAGCTTTTATCGTAATTGTTTACGGAATCATTCAGCAGTATGGAATGTCGGGTCTTTATGTGGCAACCTTTATGGCTGGTGTTTTCTTGGTACTGATGGGGTTGCTACATTTGGGCACCATAATTAAATATATACCTTATCCGATTATTATTGGTTTTACCAGCGGTATTGCATTGACTATTTTTGCCACACAAATCAAGGATTTGTTAGGGTTGCAGATTGCAAACGTTCCTGCTGATTTTATAGGTAAATGGGGTGTATATTTTGACAATATTTCTACTTTTAATCCATGGACTTTAATTGTTGGTTTAGGCAGTATCCTTATAATTGTTTTTTCTCCGAAAATAAACAAAAAGATTCCGGGGTCATTGGTGGCAATAGTGTTCATGACTCTTCTATGTATAGTTTTAAGAAATATGGGTGTTGATGGTATCGAAACTATCGGAGACCGTTTTTCCATAAATGCATCTCTTCCTACTGCTGTAGTTCCGAATATTACGTGGCAGAATGTACGTGAGTTGGCTTCTCCGGCTATTGTAATTGCTATGTTGGGTTCTATTGAGTCTCTTTTATCTGCTACTGTTGCAGACGGTGTTATAGGAGATCATCATAACAGTAATCAGGAGCTTATCGGTCAGGGTATAGCTAATATGGTTTCTCCGCTTATTGGAGGTATCCCGGCTACCGGAGCCATTGCACGTACTATGACAAATATCAATAATGGAGGACGTACTCCTATTGCAGGATTGATTCATGCGGCTGTGCTGGCTCTTATTTTCCTATTTTTTATGCCGTATGTGCAGTATATTCCGATGTCATGTTTGGCAGGTATTCTGGTGATGGTATCATATAATATGAGTGAATGGCGTAGCTTTAAATCAATATTTAGAAATCCTAAGTCTGATATTACAGTATTATTGGTAACATTCTTTCTGACGGTTGTTTTTGATCTTACAGTGGCTATTGAAGTCGGCGTGCTTATAGCTTGTTTCTTATTTATGAGACGTATGGCTGAGACAACAAGGGTTGCAGTAATAAGTGATGAAATTGATCCGAATGAGGGTAACGATGTTCAGTATGACAGTGCTAATCTGGTTATTCCGGAGGGAGTCCAGGTATATGAGATAAACGGTCCGTATTTCTTTGGTGTGGCAAATAAGTTTGAGGAGGTGATGCGTGATATGGGCAATATACCTAAGGTTAGAATAATACGAATGAGAAAGGTTCCTTTCATTGATTCTACCGGAGTGCATAATCTTTCCAATCTTTGCAGGATGTGTAAACGTATGAAGATTCAGGTCGTTCTTTCAGGGGTTAATGATGATGTCATGAATGTTCTTGAAAAGTCCGGATTTGATAATTTTCTGGGAAAGGAGAATATCTGCAATCATATTAATGGTGCATTAGAACGTGCAAGGCAGATTATTGCTCAGAATCAATAACTTATTATTAACAGCTTCTTTAATAAACGGGTGCTAATTACTTGATTAATAGGCGGCTATTCTAAGTAGTTGTCTGTTAATAACTTTTTTGTAAAAAGTGGGGTCAAGTGGAGTAAAGTGGGTATAAAATATATATCTTTGAACCGATAAACGGTATAATTTCTCAGAATGAGTTTTATAGGACGATATGTAGCGAGATTGGATGTTAAGAATCGGGTGTTTTTACCTGCTTCCTTTCGTCGTGTCTTGCAAGGTTCAGAAGTACAAAGCCTGATAGTCAGAAAGGACTATTTTGAGAACTGCTTGATTATTTATCCTTTGAATCAATGGATGGCAGAAATAGAAAAAGTTCGTTCCAAACTTAATAGGTTCGATGCAAGTCAACAGATGGTTTATAGGAAATTGATATCTGAGGCGCAGGAAGTGATTCTTGATAATAATGGAAGAATGCTGATTTCCAGATCTCTTCTGGATAAAGTTGGCATCAGTCAAGGTGTTCTTTTTGTTGGAATGGAACAAACAATAGAAATGTGGGCTACTTCTGTTACCGAGACTGAGAATCAGCATAACTTTATGACTGATGCTGAATTTGCCGATGAACTTAAGAACTTAATGAATAAATGAAACGGAATTGTCACATACTATGCAGACAAATGATAATGAGACATATCATGTGCCGGTCCTTCTCAAACAGAGTGTAGATGGTCTGGTTGTAGATCCGAATGGAGTGTATGTGGATGCTACCTTTGGTGGCGGCGGCCATTCTATGGAGATAGTCTCGCGTCTTAGTGCCAAAGGGCATCTATATGGTTTTGATCAGGATGCCGATGCAATTAAAAACATAATAGACGATAATAGATTTACTTTTGTCTACGGCAACTTCAGGTATATGCGCAATTTCATGCGCTACTATGGCTATGATACGGTAGATGGCATTTTGGCTGATCTCGGAGTGTCTTGGCATCACTTTGATGACTGCAATCGCGGATTCTCTTTCAGATTTGACGGGCCTATTGATATGCGCATGAACCAGAAAGAAGGTATCAGTGCTGTTGATGTCTTAAATGATTATCCGGAAGAAAAATTAGCTTCTATTTTTTATTTGTACGGAGAGTTGCAAAACGGACGTCAATTGGCTGCCGCTATAGGTCGTCACCGTCAGAATAAGAGGATTGAGACTACTAGTCAGCTTTTGGAATCGGTTCGCCCATTAATTGGTCGTGAACGCGAGAAGAAAGATATGGCTAAAGTGTTTCAGGCATTACGTATGGAGGTTAACCATGAGGTTGATGCTCTAAGAGAAATGCTTTTGAGTACAGTTAAAATGCTTAACCCGGGTGGCAGATTGGTGGTTATTACGTATCACTCGATTGAGGACCGTATGGTTAAGAATCTTATGCGTAGCGGTAATATTGAAGGTGAGGTGGAAACTGATTTTTATGGAAATAGGAATATTCCTTTCAAAACTGAAGGTAAGCCGATTATTCCTGATGAAGAGGAGCAGAATATTAATCCACGTTCCAGAAGTGCAAAATTGAGAATAGCAGTGAGGAAATAAGATATGACAAAAGAAAAAGGCGGTTTTAAGCAGATAATAGGTGGTGGACCTATTGTGACTGCATTTATCAGACGGCAGATTCCGTTGCTGATAGAGATTGTCTTTTTTGTGATTTTATATATATGTAATAGATACGATAGCCAGCGCGATCAGATATATATAGAGAAACTGAGACGTGAGTTGGTTGATGTACAATATCAAGCCCTTAATACTACAAGTGATGTATCTGCTAAGAGCAAGCCGTCGTATATAGAGAGTGTGGTTAGTGCTAACGGCTCAGGATTGAGTACTACAGATGAGCCTCCGTTTATGTTACCGTATTAAAAAAATGTGTGATGGAAACAGAGGAGATAATCAAAGAGCAGAAATCCGCTTCCCGCAGGTATATCACAATTTTTCTGATATTAGTGGTTATTGGCATATTCGTTATTGTAAAGATGGGTATGGTTATGTTTGCTGAACGTCAGTATTGGCATGAAGTAGCAAGAAACTCTGTAGAGTGGAACAAAACCATTCAACCGCGTCGCGGTAATATATTGAGCGACGAAGGGTTGCTTATGGCCAGCAGTATGCCTCAGTATCGTATTTATTTCGATTATAGGACGAGTGAAAGAAATGATAAACGTAAGGAAGCCGACCAATTTAGAAAGGATACACTCTTTACGAATTATCTGAATGAATTTGCGGCGGGCATTCATGAACTTTTTCCGCAATATTCTCAGGCACAGTTGTCCGGTTATTATAGAGCCGGCAAAAAAAGCGGTAGCCACTATTATGCACTTCTTCCTAATGGGAAACCATTATCATATAATCAATTTAAGGCTGTCAGACAGCTTATGTGGCTAAAACCTAAATATGAGGGATGGTTTTACAGTTATGAAGAGAAAATTTCAAGAAAGAAACCGTTCGGTTCTTTGGCTACCCGTACTTTAGGTGATTTATTCGGTGCTAAAGATTCTGCACGATACGGACTGGAACTCTCTTTTGATTCAATATTGAGAGGCCGGCCGGGAATAGGACATCAGGAGAAAATTCAGAATATTTCCCGAGTGGTTGCAGATAAGCCACAGATTGATGGTTGTGATATTGTAACTACGCTGAATGTTGATATTCAGGATATAGCAGAGAATGCTCTTCTCAAACAGATGGAATCAATGAGTAATTCTTTGTCCGGAATAGCTGTTGTAATGGAGGTTAAAACAGGGGATATTAAGGCAATGACCAGTTTGACACGTACTGAAGATGATCGTTTCTTAGAGATTCAGAATAATGCTATAACGGATCTATATGAACCGGGTTCCACATTTAAGACAGTATCTATGATGATTGCTATTGATGACGGAAAATTTACCATAGATGACAGTATTGATGCAAGTCACGGTAGTTTCAGGTTCTTCGGAGCAGAGATGACTGATCACAATAAGAAAAATGGCGGATATGGTGTGTTGACTGTTCCTGAAGTACTTATGTTCTCTTCAAATATCGGAACATCCAGGCTGATTTATGACCACTATACCACTAAGGAAGAACAAAAGAGGTTTGTGGACCGTGTAATTAAACTTATGGGGAATCACTATGATATGAAAATGGTAGGAACTGCTGTTCCGAGAATTAATCCAAGGCCTGATGATAAGACATTTATCCCATGGCTCTCTATTGGTTATAATTCTCAGTTGCCGGTCATAAATACGTTGGCATTTTATAATGCGATTGCCAATAACGGTAAGCTGGTTGCTCCGCGATTGGTGACAAGATATCAAAAGGACGGTAAGGTTATCGAAGAATATCCCACGGAGGTTATAATAGATAAAATCTGTTCGGACGGGACACTCAAAGATATTCAATATATGCTGGAACTTGTGGTCAGTGACGGTTTGGCAAAGCAGGCAGGCTCAAAATATTTTAAGGTTGCAGGAAAAACAGGTACTGCTCAGGTGTCTAAAGGCACAGAAGGTTATAAAGCAGGCAGGACGAATTATTTACTCTCATTTTGCGGGTATTTTCCTGCCGATAAACCTCAATATACCTGTTTTGTTGCTTTAAGAACAGAGGGTGGAGTGGCATCAGGAGGCGGTTATGCAGGTCCTGTATTTCATGAGATATCTCAGAAGATTATGGCAAGCAAGAATATGAGAGATCTGAGCGAGGCAGTTGATACTGTAGGAGAAAAGTTGCCAAAGGTGTTTTCCGGAGATCTTTCAAAAGCAAATTTCGTATTGAAGGAATTAGGTATGAAATCGGAATGGAAGAATAAAGAAAAGATTCGTAAAGATAGTGTTTGGGGAACAGCCAGTCGTGATTCCGGCAATTTGGTAATGACTCCCAGAAATTATCGTAATAACATGATTCCTAATGTTGTAGGAATGGGAGCATCGGATGCTTTGTATCTGCTTGAAAGTCTTGGACTGGAAGTTAGCATGAGTGGAGTTGGAAGGGTTACTTCTCAGAGCCTTGCCCCGGGAACTCTTTATAATAGAGGTAATAGAATAACAATAACATTAAGAATGTAACTATTGACGACAATGAAACTAATTGATTTACTTAAAGGTTGTGAGGTAACTAAGGTAATAGGTGAAGAGTCGGTTGATATTACCGGTATTCAGTTGGACTCACAAAAAATCTCTGACGGTAATTTGTTTGTGGCCATGCGCGGCACAAAGGTTGACGGACATACTTTTATCGGTATGGCTGTGGAAAAAGGTGCGATTGCCGTTGTCTGTGAAATATTACCTGAACTGATTAATGATAATGTCACGTATGTTCAGGTGCGAAATTCCGAAGATGTGGTGGGACCGATATCAACCTCATTTTACGGTGACCCGACTTCGAAGATTAAGCTGGTAGGCGTAACCGGAACAAACGGAAAGACAACTATTGCAACACTCCTTTACAATATGTTTCGTAAGTTCGGTTATAAGTGCGGCTTGCTTTCTACCGTATGTAATTATATCGACGGAGAACCTCTTGCGGCTGATCATACCACTCCTGATGCTGTTACACTCAATGCATTGTTGGGACGTATGGCCGATGAGGGTTGCAAGTATGTCTTTATGGAGTGTAGTTCACATGCCATTGCTCAGAAACGTATTGGAGGATTAAAGTTCGCCGGTGGTATCTTTACAAACTTGACACGTGATCATTTGGACTATCATAAAACCGTCGAAAACTATCTGAAGGCAAAAAAGATGTTCTTCGACTCTCTTGGAAAAGATGCCTTTATGGTAACAAATTTAGATGACAAGAATGGGTTAGTGATGGCTCAGAATACTAAAGCTAAGGTTACCACCTATTCTTTACGCAGTATTTGTGATTTCAAGGGAAGGATATTGGAGTCGAACTTTGATGGGATGTTGCTTGATATCAACGGACAAGAAGTTTTTATGCGCTTCATCGGAAAATTCAATGCGAGTAATCTGTTGGCTGTTTACGGTGCTGCGTGTATGTTGGGGAAGAAACCGATTGACGTATTGACAGTAATGAGTACACTTATTCCCGTGAACGGACGTTTTGATGCTTTACATTCGCCAAAGGGGTTTACTGCAATAGTCGATTATGCACATACTCCTGATGCACTGACAAATGTTCTGACCACTATTGTAGATGTAATGTCAGGTAAAGGTCGAATAATTACTGTCGTTGGGGCCGGCGGCAACAGAGATAAAGGAAAACGTCCGCTCATGGCTCAGGAGAGTGTGAAGTACAGTGATAAAGTAATTATTACATCGGATAATCCGCGTTTTGAGCAACCTCAGGATATTATCAATGATATGTTGGCAGGGTTGACGGCTCAAGACATGAAAAAGGTTATTACAATAGTCGACCGACATGAGGCTATTAAGACAGCTTGTATGTTGGCAGACTCGGGCGATGTAATCCTTGTCGCAGGAAAAGGTCATGAGGACTATCAGGAGGTCTGTGGAGTCAAACATCATTTTGATGATAAGGAAGTGATTAGGGAGGTCTTTTAAGGTGGCCGTTTAGAGTGTTTTTCTAATTGTTTTAATGAATTAAAGCGTATTATAATGTTATACAGTCTGTTCCATTTTCTTGAGTCGAGAATGAATTTACCCGGTGCAGGGGTATTCACGTATGTTACTTTCAGGGCAATATTTGCGTTGGTAGTTTCAATAATTATCTCTGCATGGTTCGGAAATACATTCATTAACTACTTGAAGAAACATCAGATAACTGAGACGCAGAGAGATGAAAGATTAGATCCTTTCAATGTCAAGAAGGTTGGTGTTCCTACTATGGGTGGCGTTATTATTATTGTTGCAATAATAGTGCCTTGCCTATTGGTCGGCCGGCTGGATAATATTTATATGTTGTTGATGCTGGTAACAACCGTCATTCTGGGGCTAATTGGATTTGCAGATGATTACATAAAGACTTTTAAGAAGAATAAGGATGGACTTAACGGTTGGTTAAAGATTTTGGGACAGGTTACATTGGGGCTAATTGTCGGATTGACTCTTAGATACAGTCCTGATGTCGTAATAAATGAGAAGGTTAACACTAAGATAGAAAACAATATCGAGATAGTAATAAAGACACCTGATGTCAAATCGACTAGGACTACTATTCCTTTCTTCAAGAATCATAACTTGAATTATGCCGATATGTTTGATTGGCTGGGTGAAAATTACAAGTATCAGGCAGGTTGGATATTTTTTGTCCTTTTGACGATATTTATTGTTACAGCCGTATCGAACGGCTCTAATCTTAATGATGGTATGGATGGTATGGCGGCAGGCAATTCGGCAATAATAGGTATTGCAATCGGTATATTGGCCTATGTGTCTAGTAATGTGGTGACGGCAAGCCACTTTAATCTGATGTATGTTCCGGGAAGTCAGGAACTGGTGGTCTATCTCTGTGCTTTTGTAGGTGCTCTGGTCGGTTTTCTTTGGTACAACTCATATCCGGCACAGATTTTTATGGGCGATACAGGTAGCCTGACCATCGGAGGAATTATTGCCGTATCTGCTTTGTGTATTCATAAGGAATTATTGTTGGTTATGCTTTGCGGTATATTCTTGGTGGAGAGCATTTCTGTGATATTACAACGTCTTTATTATAAGACCGGAAAGAGAAAAGGTGTACATCGTCGTATATGGAAACGTACTCCTATTCATGACCATTTCCGTACGAGTATGTCTCAGGTTCAGAGTGCGGATCCAGGCTGCTCGGTTTATTTTCATGGACATGACAACAAGTTGCAGTTTGAGACGAAAATTACTTTAAGAACTTGGATTATTAGTATCGGATTGGCAGCAATAACTATTTTGACATTGAAAATCAGATAAATATGAAAAAGAAGATTGTTGTTCTTGGTGCGGGTGAAAGTGGCACCGGTGCTGCTATATTGGCCCGGAAGAAAGATTATGACGTGTTCGTAACTGATTTGTCGGAAATCAAGGAGTATTACAAGAATGAACTTGACAATCGCTCTATTGAGTGGGAGGAAAAGCATCATGACGAGGAGCGTATATTGTCTGCCGATGAGGTTATTAAGAGCCCCGGAATTCCTAATAATGCCCCGATTATTTTAAAAATAATGGAAAGAAATATTCCGATTATTTCAGAGATAGAGTTCGCCGGACGTTATTCTGATGCGAAAATGATATGTATAACAGGAAGTAATGGCAAAACTACCACAACCTCACTCATATACCATATTTTCAAGATGGCAGGAATAAATGTCGGATTAGCCGGAAATATTGGCAGTAGCTTAGCTTGGCAAGTTGCAGAACAGCAACATGATTACTATATAATTGAGCTTAGTAGCTTTCAGTTGGATAATATGTATGAGTTCAAGGCCGATATTGCCGTCCTGATGAATATTACTCCCGATCACCTGGATCGTTATGATTACAAGATGCAGAATTATGTAGATGCAAAAATGCGAGTGATACGTAATCAGACAAAAGATGATGCTTTTGTTTTTTGGAATGATGATCCAATCATCAGCAGAGAACTGCATAAATACGGCCTGAAAGCAACACTATATCCGTTCTCTGAGGTGAAAAGTGAGGGAATGGCTGCTTATGTTGAAGACGGCACACTTTATTTTGACAGACCTTATGCATTCAATATGGAACAGGAAGCCTTGTCATTGAATGGTAAACATAATATGTATAATTCCATGGCAGCAGGTATTTCCGCAAATATTGCCGGTATCAAGGATGAGACTATCAGAAAGGCTCTTCAGACATTTAAAGGCGTAGAACATAGATTGGAGAGGGTGGCACGTGTAAACGGAGTAGATTACATAAATGACTCTAAGGCTACAAACGTAAACAGTTGCTGGTATGCACTTCAGAGTATGCCTGTGAAGACTGTTTTGATTCTCGGAGGTAAGGATAAAGGTAACGATTATAATGAAATTGCCGATTTGGTTAGGGAAAAGTGCTGCGGTTTGATATATATGGGATTGCATAATGAGAAACTTCACGATTTTTTTGATGGGTTCGGACTTCCGGTTGCCGACGTACAGTCAATGAAGGATGCTGTTTCTGCCGCTCAAAAGATGGCTCAGAAGGGACAGATCGTACTGCTCAGTCCGTGTTGTGCAAGCTTCGATCTCTTCAGGAGCTATGAAGATAGAGGAGACCAATTCAAAGACTGTGTAAAGGCTTTGTAATGAGGCTGTTTGTATTATTTATAATAATTTGAGTGAGTTTATTGATGGAAGAAGAGACAATCAAGACAAAGAATACCAAGCCCTTTTTAAGAGGAGACTTGACTATCTGGATAATAGTATTGCTGCTTTCGGCGATATCTGTTATTGAGGTTTTCAGTGCCAGTAGCCGTCTGACATTCGGACGCAATAACTATTGGGCTCCCATATTGGGACATTGTGTCCATCTTACAATAGGATTGGGCGTAATGTATACTATTCATAGGTTAAACTATAGATGGTATAAATTGGTCCCATATATCTTGATTCCGCTTTCTGCTATACTTTTGGGTTATCTATTTCTAAAGGGTCGCGCTTCGGCCGGTGCAGCCCGTTGGATTGATTTGGGATTCATAAATTTGCAACCGTCAGAATTGGCTAAATTAGCTGTAATAATGACAGTCGCTTCATGGTTATCAAAAATGAAGGTTAATGATGAACTGAGTCAGATACAGACTTTTTGGAAGATTATCATATTGACAGCATCGTTTTGTTTGATAATATTGTTGGAAAATCTGTCTACAGCTATACTTCTGGGAACAATAATATTGATGATGATGATAATAGGGTGCGTAAGTTGGAAGAGAATAGGAATACTTATGATGGGGTGTTTTGGCTTTGCAGGTCTCATAGGAGGATTGATGTTTATTATTCCTCCTGCAAAATTTGCTAATCTGCCGCTTCCTGAACGAGCAACCACATGGCAGGCCAGAGTATTGGATTTTGCCGCCGGGGAACAGAAACAGTCTCCTAGAGAATATGCACTTACCACCGCAAAAGATAAACCACAAGAGACTCACGCAAATATTGCAATAGCTACCAGCCATATATTCGGTAAGGGACCCGGTAATTCTGATGAAAGAGACTTTGTACAGGAGGCCAGCTGTGACTTTATTTATGCAATAATTATAGAAGAATTGGGTATGGTAGGTGGAATTCTGGTACTGTTTCTTTATATTCTACTTATGTTTAGAGCGGGCAAAATAGCAAGCAAATGTAAAAAAAAGTATCCTGCATATCTTACAATGGGAATGTCTTTGATGTTAGGACTTCAAGCATTGATAAATATGTCTGTAGCTGTAGGACTTATTCCGGTTACAGGTCAGCCTCTGCCCCTTATAAGTAAGGGCGGTACATCTGTCTTATTAAGTTGCATATACATAGGTATTATTCTCGGCGTAAGTAATAGTCTGGAAGAGGAAAGATTGGCTGGAAGTGTCGGGAGAGAGTCCGAAGAAACGGATTTACCGGAGATAATCAGTCAGGAAGAAGATAAATTCGGCAACGGCTAAAAATAATTTTTATGAAAGATAATATTAGAGTTATTGTCAGTGGAGGAGGTACGGGTGGACATATATTCCCCGCAATCTCTATAGCTAATGCCGTTAAGGCATTGAGACCTGATGCCAAGATACTCTTTGTGGGTGCGGAAGGCAGAATGGAAATGCAGCGTGTACCCGATGCAGGTTATGAAATAAAGGGCTTGCCTGTTTGCGGTTTTAATAGAAAGAATCCTTTGAAGAATATATCGGTACTTATTAAACTGATTCGAAGTCAGATTATGGCTCGTAAAATAATAAGTGACTTCGAACCTGATGTGGCGGTTGGTGTAGGAGGTTATGCCAGTGGACCTACTTTGAGGATGGCAGGGCGTATGGGTGTTCCTACTTTAATTCAAGAACAGAACTCTTTTGCGGGAGTTACAAATAAACTTTTAGCAAAACGAGCAGATAAAATATGTGTTGCTTACGAAGGGATGGAACGCTTTTTCTCATCAGAAAAGATAATTCTTACAGGAAATCCGGTAAGGCAGAATCTTACTGATAATAAGATTTCCCGTACTCAGGCCGCACAAGCCATGGGATTGGATGCTGAGAAGAGAATCATTCTTATTATTGGAGGAAGTTTGGGTGCCAGAAGTCTTAATGAGAGTGTTATGTCAAATCTGGATCTTATTAGATTTACTAAGGATGTTCAATTTGTATGGCAGACAGGTAAGCTTTACTTCGATGAGATGAAGTCGCGTATTGAGAATGAACAGCCGGTATCAAATCTTTTCCCGATGGATTTTGTATCTAATATGGACATTGCATATAGTGCTGCCGATTTGGTAATATCACGTGCGGGTGCCGGTTCCATATCGGAACTTTGTCTATTGAATAAAGCTACCATATTGGTGCCTTCACCAAACGTTGCGGAAGATCATCAGACTAAGAATGCAATGGCTTTAGTTAACAAGGATGCTGCAATTCATATTGCAGATTCAGTAGCACGTAAGGAACTTATTCCGGCCGCGATAGCATTGGTGCAGGATAAAGATAAGTTATCAAAGTTGAGCGATAATATAGGTAAATTGGCACTACGCGATTCTGCCGATATTATAGCGAAAGAGATATTGAAATTGGCAGAAAAAGAATGATGAACAATCGAAAAAATATGGAAATGTTGACATTGGAAAAGGTTGAATCGGTATATTTCATCGGAGCAGGTGGTATAGGTATGAGTGCTCTGATTCGCTATTTTATGGCGAATGGTAAAAGGGTTGCAGGTTATGACAAGACTCCGAGTGACTTGACTACTACACTCATAGCGGAAGGTGCGGCTATTCACTATAAAGATGACATATCTCTGATACCGGATTATTGCAGAAATCCGAATTCTACATTGATTGTATATACGCCGGCTATTCCAAAGGAACATACCGAATTGAATTGGTTTGTAACAGGCGGATTTGATATTCAGAAACGTGCTCAAGTACTGGGGACATTGACACGCAGTCTGAAAGGACTTTGTGTGGCAGGTACTCATGGAAAGACTACAACTTCGACTATGACCGCACATATCATGAATCAGATGCCTGAAGGTTGTAATGCCTTCCTGGGAGGTATATCGAAGAATTACAAGAGTAATTTATTACTGAGTAAGATAAGTGATTATGTAGTTATTGAGGCGGATGAATTCGATAGATCATTTCATCATCTCAGACCGTTGCGTTCAATAATAACAGCGATTGATGCCGACCACCTTGATATATACGGTACATACGAAAATTACTTGGAAAGTTTTCATCATTATGCATCTCTGATAAAAGAAGGTGGCGACTTGATATTGCATTACGGGTTGACTGAAAAACTTCATCCTGATTTGCAGAAAGGAGTATCTCTCTATACATATTCAATAGATGAGGGCGATTTTCACGCCGAAAACATAAGGATTGGAAATGGTGAGATTATATTCGATTTTGTATCTCCTAAGGGATGTATCAAAGACATAGAATTGGGTGTTCCGGTACGTATCAATATAGAAAACGGAGTTGCTGCAATTGCAATGGCTCAGTTGAGTGGCGCAAGTGAGGATGCCATACGCAAAGGTATGTCTACATTCCGGGGATGTGACCGTCGATTTGATTTCCATCTTAAATCCGACAGAGTCGTTTATGTGAGTGATTATGCTCATCATCCAGCTGAACTGCGTCAGTGTGCATTATCTATGCGGGAATTATATGCGGATAAGAAGATTACTGCAATATTTCAGCCTCACCTTTATACTAGAACTCGTGATTTCTATAAAGAATTTGCGGACAGTTTGTCTTTATTTGATGAGGTCTATTTAGTTGATATATATCCGGCTCGTGAAGCTCCGATACCGGGAGTGACCAGTAAATTGATAGCCGAGAATATGAAATCGGGAGTATGCAAGAAGATTATTACATTAGATGAGGTTCAACCGTTAATAGAGTCTCTAAAATCCAAAATTGAGATTCTGGTTACAGTTGGAGCAGGTAATCTGGAGGATTATTCAGGTATAATAACGGAGATACTTAAGAGTATATAATCTTGAGATGAGGAAGATTTTAACCATATTGGTAGCGTTGCTGTTTATCGCCTATTTGGGATTCTCGCTTTTTTCGTTGACAAAAAAGCCTGATGTCCGGATAATATGCAAGGGAATAGATGTAGATGTCTATGACAGTCTTCATTATGACCTTATAAACGAACCTATGGTTATGAATATGTTGAAAAGACGTGGTATGAATCCTACTGATAGACCTATCGATGAGATAGATACTGAGGATATGGAAAGAATGTTTATGTCAAGCTCACTTATAGCCGATGCACAATGTTACAAGACTATTGGCGGTAAGATTAAGATAAAGCTCGAAAGCAGAGTACCTATTTTGCGCGTGAAGAATAGTATTGGTCAAGACTATTATCTGGATAGTCACGGTGAAATATTGAATAGTGCTTCCATAGTGGTTAATTTACCGGTAGCTACCGGAAATATAAGTAAGGAATTTGCTCAAAAAGAGTTGATGAATCTTATTGGGGTTATTAATGAGTCCGACTTCTGGAAGTCGCAGATTGAACAGATATGGGTATCTTCAGAAGAAGAGATAACATTGGTACCTCGTGTGGGAGGACATCTATTACTGATAGGTGATGCAGTGGATGTTGAGAATAAATTGGACAGATTGTACAGATTCTATAAAAAAGGCCTTGACGTGATAGGCTGGAATAAATACTCGTCCATAAGTGTTGCTTACGAAAAGCAGGTGGTATGTAAACGAAAACAATAACGAAATATGGAAACAGATAAACTAACGGTAGCAATTGAACTCGGTTCATCAAAAATCTCAGGTGCAGCCGGATACAAGCAGGCAGATGGCTTATATAAGGTAATGGCTTATGCCGCCACTGCGTCAACATCGTGCATCCATCATGGCGCGGTATATAACCTTGATAAAACGGCTAATGCCATTGTTGAGGTCATTAACAAATTGGAGAATCAGTTGAATGCAAAGGTTAAACAGGTAGTTATTGGATATAACTGTCAATCTATTAAATCAATCTATTCAACTGTTTCTCGCCATTTCGATGAAGAGACTATAGTAACATCGGATGTGATTGACCAGATGTTTTCCGAATGTGAGGATCAGGTGATTCCGGGATACGAGAAATTTCATCTGGAATCACAGGAGTATGGAGTGAATAATAAGAAATCCGTTGAGACGGAACCTATTGGAATAGCTTGTAATGATCTGGTTGGAAACTACTTAAATATTGTTCTGAAATCTCAGATAGCCGATTACATAGGTAAGTGTTTCGGTATGGCTTCTGTAGAGGTATTGGATGGATATGTTACTCCGCTTGCCGAGGCGGATGTGGCTCTTACCGATGAAGAAAAGAGACAGGGTTGCGTATTAGTGGACTACGGTGCAGAAACTACTACCGTATCTGTTTATCACAATGGCATGCTTAGGTATTTAAGAGTGCTTCCTTTCGGTAGCTCTCTTATAACTAAAGATTTGGCTACTGTATTGCAGATAGAACCTGAAGAGGCCGAGAAGTTGAAAGTTACCTACGGATTATGTAATATAGTAAACAATCAGGAGAACTCCGATACTACTATGGTAGGTAACAAAAAAATATCTTTGAAAGATGTTGGTGAGATTATAGAGGCCCGTAATGAAGAGATTCTACGTAATATAGCTCATCAGATAAAGGCGAGCGGTCTGTATGATATACTGTATTCCGGAATAATACTGACAGGAGGTGGATCCAATCTTAGGAGATTGGATGAGGCTTTTGTAAAAATAATGCCTACACTACGCACACCGCGTATCGTTTGTGAGCCTATTGACGGTATAGAATGGGCAGAGCCTAGATGGAGAAAGAATGACGGATCACAACTTTCATTATTGGCCATTATGTTCCAGAATCAGACTAATTGTTGTGAGTTTCCTACTTATGAGAGTATTGATGATATTACTCCGGAGCAGGAGAAGGATCTGAAAACTGCTGCTCTATTTGATGAAAACGGAGAGAGTGCTCAACGGGAACGAGACCGTCGTGAAGAGGAGCGTCGTAATGCGGAAGTTATGCTTAAGCAAAAACAAGAACAGGAAAAGAAAGAAGAATCTACCGATGAGACAAATACGGGCAGTAAAAAGAAAAAGAATTATTTTAAGAAGTTGTTTGATCGTATGATGCAGTCGGGTGAGGATTTTTTTGAGGATGTTCAATAATAAAATAGCTGACAATTATGAATGAGAATATAAAGTCATTTGAAGATAAGGAGATATTACCATTCGGGTTTCCTACAACATCTCGTAAGATAATCAAAGTTATCGGCGTAGGTGGTGGAGGCGGTAATGCAGTCAAAAATATGTATAAAGAGGGCATTCATGATGTGGTGTTTGTGATTGCCAATACGGATCAGCAGGCATTGGTTGATTCTGATATACCTGTAAAAATGCAACTGGGACGTACCATAACTAAGGGATTGGGAGCGGGTAACGATCCTGATGTTGCCAGAATGGCGGCTGAAGAGAGTATTGAAGATATACGTGCGCAGTTTAAAGATGATACTCAGATGGTGTTTATTACAGCCGGAATGGGTGGTGGAACTGGTACAGGTGCCGCTCCTGTCATAGCTCGTGTTGCAAAGGAAGAGGGCATGCTGACTGTGGGTATCGTTACTATACCGTTTAAGTTTGAGCAGCGTCCTAAAATTAAACAGGCACTTTTGGGAGTAAAGGCAATGTCTGAATACGTTGATGCATTATTGGTTATAAGTAATGAAAAATTGTTGGAGATTTATCCTAACCATAACGTTGCAGAGGGATTCAAGATGGTCGATGAGACATTGACTACAGCAACAAAGAGTATTGCTGAGCTGATTACTTGTCGTGGTATTATCAATTTGGATTTTCGTGATGTAAACAAGATATTGAGAAATGGCGGTGTAGCCATTATGAGTACAGGCGAGGCTAGCGGAGAAAATAGGGTTAATCAGGCATTTGAAACGGCTCTCAACTCACCTTTGATGTATAACAATGACATATATAAGTCAAAAAAGCTTTTGTTTAATATCTATCAAAGTACTAAAAAGGAACATCAACTTATTTTGGAAGAGATGAATGAAGTTCGTCATTTCATGGATAAGTTCGAGGATAAGAATATTGAAGTTATCTGGGGACTTGCAAATGATGAAGAACTTGAAGACGGTGTTAAGATAACTGTTCTGGCAACAGGATTCGGGATGAGTAATATTCCTATGGTAGATGAATCGGAAGAGTCTACGGATGATCTCATTGAAAATATCTACGGTGATAGAGTAGATAAGAAGGTTTTATATCTGTTGGAACTTGATGATGAGGATTTGAATAATGCGGCATTGATTGATGCAATGGAGTCAAAGCCTGTATATCAACGTAATTCAACAATACTCTCGCAGTTGAAATCGTTGAAATCACCTGCCAATTGATAAACTTTATATTTTCTATCTTATATCCAAAACCATAAAATATTGGAAAACATCTTCTGATTATTCAAAGATGCTTTCCAGTATTTCTATGGATTTAAGTGTTGGAAATCCTGGAATATGCAGTTTGAAGTATTCATTCATGCAGTATAGTATTTGAATACGTCCCTGGCGAGTCAGAGGAATATTATCCATATTTTCATAATCGGAAGATAATAGCATGGCAAGTTTATATGATGACTCTGCCGAAATATAATCGTTATGAGTAGGTAGTTCTTTTATGAAATCTCCGTTCTGAAGGTCTAGAAAATATCCCGGTAGATAGTTCTCCGAGTTTGGTCTGATACCTATGAATTGAGTTATTCCAAGCATAAATAACAGATGGAAGTTACTGAATTTAGATGATCTGTCCAACCGGTTTATGGAATCACAGATATAATTAAACAATCTCTCATTTCTGGATTCCTCTTTTAGAGCGTAAGAGAGAAACTCGGAAATGAACAATACCATTGCACGTTTGACCGGGTCATATTGAATTTTTGTATATGGAGAATTGTTTTTGGGCTCTCTGAGTTGTTGTAAACTATCGTTCGGTATGTATTGCGAATCAAATTCAAGTTGTGTCAATGGCTGCAGCAAGGTGTTTCTAGCGATACTTTTTCCGGTCTTTGCCAAATGGAATATGAACGTAACATGTCCATGGCTTTTTGTGAAGATATGAACCACACTTGTCTTGTCATTGTGCCGAATTGTACTTAAAATAATTCCTTGCTCTTTTTGCCACATGATAATGTAGTATATGAATTAATTGTTAGCGAAGTTACAAAAAAAATGCAGCGGATTGTTTGTCATTTAGGAAAAAGTCGCTACTTTTGCATCCGCTTAAAGGCAGCCGCCTGGGCTTAATCAGGAATGATGGCGCGTTCGTATATCGGTTAGTACTCAAGATTTTCATTCTTGCAAGATGAGTTCGACTCTCATACGCGCTACTAATGAACAAATAAAATATTGATTTAATAATGGCAAATCACAAATCAGCCTTGAAGGCAATTAGACAGAGCGAACAGAGAAGACTGCACAATCGTTATTATGCAAAGACAATGCGTAATGCCGTTCGCGCACTTCGCGCTATGACCAACAAGGAAGAGGCATTAGCTACATACCCAAAGGTGCAGAAGTTCCTTGACAAGATGGCCAAGACTAACCTTATTCACAAAAATAAGGCCGCTAACATCAAGTCTAAGCTTTGCGCACAGATTGCTAAGCTTTAAACAAGTCCTTTTTTAGGTAATAGGAAATCATATAGGGCTGAGTATTAATACTCGGTCCTTTGTTGTTTTGGAATGAACTGAAAGATGAAAAAATAAAAAAAGACGTCTTTATAGGACGTCTTTTTGATTTGGTTGATGCTATTGTTTAAGCGTCAATATTTGCATAAGTGGCATTTGTCTCGATGAATTCTCGTCTGGTACTTACATCTTCACCCATCAACATAGAGAAGATATGGTCTGCTTCTGCCGCATCTCTGACTTGTACCTGTTTAAGCATGCGGTTTTCAGGATTCATCGTAGTATCCCAAAGTTGTTCGGGATTCATTTCACCAAGGCCTTTATATCGCTGAGTAGTGATGTTCTGTTCCAAACCACTGCCGTATTTATCGATGAAACGCTGACGCTGTACTTCATCGTAGCAGAATTCCTTGACTTTCCCCTTTGTGCATAGATAAAGTGGAGGAGTAGCTATATAAAGATGTCCTCTCTCAATAAGTTCAGGCATATAACGGAAGAATAGCGTCATGATCAATGTGTCGATGTGTGAGCCATCGACATCGGCATCGGTCATGATAATTACCTTGTAATAACGTAACTTGTCATAATTTGCCTGTTTTGAGTCTTCGGGATTGAGTCCGAAACGAACACCTAATGCTTGAATGATGTTATTGACTTCTTCGTGATCGAAGGCTTTGTGCCACATTACACGTTCCACGTTGAATATTTTACCACGGATAGGTAGAATAGCCTGAGTGTGACGGTCACGTCCTTGTTTCGCAGAACCTCCGGCAGAGTCTCCTTCGACTATGAACAACTCGCAGTTTGCAGGATCCTTATCGGCGCAGTCGGCCAATTTTCCCGGTAATCCGCTACCGCTGAGTGGGCTTTTGCGCTGAATACTCTCACGAGCCTTTCTTGCTGCAACGCGTGCTTGAGCTGCCAATACAACTTTTTCTACAATCATCTTTGCTTCCTTAGGATGCTCTTCCAAATAATATAGGAGAGCTTCACCTACAGCTTGCTGAACGGCACCGGCTACTTCGCTATTACCTAATTTTGTCTTTGTCTGGCCTTCGAATTGCGGTTCGGCTACTTTGACTGAGATTACTGCTGTAAGACCTTCGCGGAAGTCTTCACCCTCGATATCAACTTTGGCTTTTTCAAGGAATTTGTTGTCATCGGCATACTTTTTTAGGGTACGTGTGAGAGCTGTCCTAAATCCTACCAAATGAGTTCCTCCTTCAATAGTGTTGATATTATTCACGAAAGAACGTATGTTCTCTTTGTATTCCGTATTGTATAATATGGCAACCTCAATAGGAACTCCCTGTTTCTCTGTGTTGAGATATATAGGCTCAGTTATCAGATGTGTCCTATTTTCATCTATGTAGCTTACGAATTCTTTTAGGCCGTCTTTTGAATGATATAAGTTTTTCTTTGGCTGACCTTCTATCATAACTCGATAGTCGGTAAGGGTGATATTCAATCCTGCATTAAGAAATGCCAATTCATGCATTCTGGTTGCTAAGATATCATATTTATATTCTGTTGTGGTGAATATGTTCTTGTCAGGCCAAAAAGTTTGACGAGTACCTATGATATCGGATGTGCCGACCTCTTCAACTTCTGTAACAGGCTTTCCGCAAGCATACTCTTGACGATAGATTTTACCGTTACGGAAAACTTCGGTAATCATCTTTGATGAGAGTGCGTTTACACAGGATACACCTACACCATGAAGACCTCCGGATACTTTATATGAGCCTTTGTCGAATTTTCCTCCGGCATGAAGGACTGTCATTACGACTTCCAATGCTGAACGATGTTCCTTTAGATGCATGTCGACAGGAATACCACGGCCGTTGTCTTGTACTGAAATGGATCCATCGACATTTATTGCGACCTCAATATGAGTGCAATAGCCGGCCATTGACTCATCAATTGAGTTATCAATTACTTCATATACTAAGTGATGGAGACCTTTCTCACTTATATCGCCGATATACATGGCAGGGCGTTTGCGTACTGCTTCAAGACCTTCAAGTACTTGGATGTTCTGGGCTGAATAAGTGTTCGTTTCTTTTTGCAATTCTTCGTCCATTTAGATGCTATATTTTCGTTTTTTAGTATTCTGCAAGTGACTTTGCAAAACATACAAAGATAACACTTTCTTGTTACTTAAGAGCTAATCGAAAGCCTCTTTTTTGATAGAAAAAGACTATTTGATAATTGAATAATAATCAAGAAGGGACTTTTACGGAATTATTCCATAAATTCAAAACAGCTTATTAATTAGTATTGTTATATAGATTCTGCTGAACTTAATCTGTTTTTATTACTTTTGTGCTTGAAAAACAATGATGTTCTATATATCCAATAAAAAATATTTTATAAATGAGTACGAAAGTTTCTGTTGGAAGTAAGATTCGCTCTTTGAGAGAATCGAAAATGATGGAAGTAGAAGTTTTGGCGGAGCGTTCTCAGCTACCTCTTGAACAGATTAAGTCAATTGAAGAAGGAGGCCCGCTTCCCGGATTGGCTCCTCTGATTAAAATTGCTCGCGTATTGGGAGTCCGACTGGGAACTTTTCTGGATGATTCAAAAGGTATGGGAGCAGTAATAAGCCGCCATGAAGAGAGTATAGATAGTGTAAGATTCTCAAATCACGGTACCGTTGGTCATGATAATATGGCATATCACTCTCTTTCCGAAGGAAAAGAAAATCGTCATTTGGAACCGTTTGTAATTGATATATTACCTGCTGATAATGAGGTTTATACTCTTTCATCTCATGAGGGTGAGGAATTTATATACGTACTTGAAGGTGAGGTGGAGATTAACTATGGTAAGCAGACTTATCTCTTGGAGAAGGGGGATAGCATATATTACGATTCGATAGTTAAACATCATGTTCACGGCTTCAATAGCCAAAAGGCTAAAATTTTAGCTGTAGTTTATACTCCCATTTGAGATTATGGTACAGCTTTCTGAAAAAACATTGGGAGATTACCTGGAGTATTGGGCAGAACATACGCCTGATAAAGAAAGTGTAGTCTACTCGGATCGTGACTTGAGATTTACATGGAAGGAACTCAATGCACGTGTTGATGATATGGCAAAAGGACTAATAGCCATAGGTGTTACAAAAGATACTCATGTAGGCTTGTGGGCACAGAATGTACCTGATTGGCTTACTTTTCTATATGCTTGTGCTAAAATCGGTGCGGTTTGTGTTACTGTTAATACAAATTATAAGCAGAATGAACTGGAGTATCTTGTTAAGGATTCGGATTTGCATACTTTATGTCTGACTGACGGGACATGGGAGAGTAACTATGTGGATATGGCATACACCATGTTACCGGAGTTGAGGACCTGTCAACGCGGACATATGCATAGTGATAATTTTCCTACTCTGAAGAATGTTGTATATATTGGGCAGGAAAAGTTTAGAGGTATGTACAATACTTCCGAGGTATTGCTTTTGGGCGAAAATACTGAAGATAACGAGTTAAAGAAACTTAGAAAATCAGTAAGTTGCCATGATGTTGTAAATATGCAATATACTTCGGGTACTACAGGATTTCCAAAGGGTGTTATGCTTACGCATCACAATATCGCTAATAACGGATTATTGACAGGAGAACATATGAAGTTCACAAACGAGGACAAACTCTGTGTCTGTGTTCCTTTGTTTCATTGTTTTGGTGTTGTGCTTGCTACTATGAATTGTCTGACTCATGGATGTACAGAGGTTATGATAGAGAAATTCGATGCGTTGGTGACGTTGGCCTCAATTCATAAGGAACGTTGTACGGCACTTTATGGTGTGCCGACTATGTTTATAGCGGAACTGAATCATCCTATGTTCAATATGTTTGACTTGACAAGTCTGAGAACAGGTATAATGGCAGGCTCACTTTGTCCTATAGAGTTGATGCGCAGGGTCGAAGAAAAGATGCATCTGCGTGTTACCAGTGTTTATGGATTGACGGAAACTTCACCCGGAATGAGCCAA
The DNA here is from genome assembly GCA_964403455.1 of uncultured Bacteroidaceae bacterium. GTDB lineage: Bacteria > Bacteroidota > Bacteroidia > Bacteroidales > Bacteroidaceae > Colenecus. The sequence goes on from CAYOGG010000010.1 coordinate 23,997, forward strand.
ACTCGCATAGATGATACCGATGAAATCAGATATACGACAGTAGGACGTGATTATGAGTTTGTTGATGTCAAAGTGTTGGATCCTGAAACGAATAAAGAGGTTCCGGTTGGAACTCAAGGAGAGATGTGCTGTAAGGGATTTAATGTAATGAAAGGTTATTATAAGAATCCGAAGGCTACAGCAGAGGTAATAGATCAAAACGGTTACTTGCACTCCGGAGATTTGGGTATTAAGGATGAAAACGGCAACTATCGCATTACCGGGCGCATCAAGGATATGATAATACGTGGAGGAGAGAATATTTATCCTCGCGAGATTGAGGAGTTCCTTTATCATCTTAAAGGTGTTCGTGACGTTCAGGTGGCAGGTGTTCCATCAAAGAAGTACGGTGAAGAGGTTGGCGCTTTTATTATACTTGATGATGGTGCCAATCTATCTTTGGAAGAGGTTCGTGATTATTGTCGTGGAAAGATATCCAGATACAAAATACCAAAATACGTATTTTTCGTTAAAGAGTATCCGCTCACCGGCAGTGGAAAAATTCAAAAGTTCAAATTGCGTGAGTTGAGTCTAAAATTATGTGCTGAACAAGGAATAGAAGTAGTATGATATGGAAATAAATGAACAAATAAAGCAGATGGCGATGAGACTTCGCGGACTTCGCGAAGATCTGGAATTGTCGGTCGAAGAGCTAGCCTCAAAATGTGGCGTAACAACTGACGAACTGAAAAATTTTGAGTCAGGTGCTTCGGACATTCCGATGAATTTCCTGTGTAATGCAGCAGATGTTTTGGGTGTTGAACCTTTGGAATTGTTTGCCGGAGACACTCCCTATATGTCAAGCTATTGGCTGGTAAGAAAAGGTAAGGGGCCTATTATTGAACGTCAGAAGGCGTATAAATATCAAGCTCTTGCCATGGGATTCAAGCATGCTAAAGTATCACCTTTTATCGTTACCGTTGATCCTAATATGGAGGAGCAGATAAATCTTAATTCTCATGAAGGACAGGAGTTTAATTTGGTATTAAAAGGAACGCTATTACTTAATATTAAAGGTAAATTGCTTACACTGAATCCGGGTGATAGTATATATTTCGATGCCACTCAACCTCACGGTATGAAGGCTTTGAACGGTGAACCGTCAAGATTTCTTGCCATAATAATATAATTTGCCATAATAATAATGTTAGAACGTTTTCTGAAGCGGACCCAATTCGATTCATTGGAAGATTTCCGCAAGAATTTTGAGATAATAGTCCCTGATAATTTTAATTTCGCTTACGATGTTGTTGATGCATGGGCGGAGCAGCAGCCGGATAAGTTGGCTTTGCTATGGACGAATGATGAAGGGGATTGTAAAAGTTATACATTCGCGGATATCAAACGCGAATCTGATAGAGTAGCTTCTTTCTATAATAAATTAGGTATAAAGAAAGGAGATTCTGTAATGATGATGTTGAAGCGTAGATCAGAGTTCTGGTTCTCGATTATCGCATTGCATAAACTCGGAGCCGTAGCTATACCTGCCACACATCTGCTTACTGCCAAGGATCTTATCTACAGGAATAACTCTGCCAAGGTAAAGATGATTGTGGCAGCTGATGAACCTGATATTATTCAGCATGTAAATGATTCTCTTGATCAGTCTCCTACGGTAGAATATGTGGTTGCAACCGGTAGTTACAAGGATGAAAGATGGTTGAGTTTGGATGAAGGTATGGCATCTGCTCCCGCTTTTGTCAAGCCTGAACATGTAAATGAGAATCATGATATCTCTTTGCTATACTTTACTTCCGGCTCATCCGGACAACCGAAGATGGTTGCACATAACTTCCTATATCCTTTAGGACATATAATTACTGCTAAATATTGGCATAATCTGACTGAAAATAGTCTGCATCTTACAGTAGCTGATACAGGATGGGGAAAAGCGGTTTGGGGCAAACTATACGGTCAATGGATAGTTGGCGCGGCTGTATTTGTATATGATCATGAGAAGTTTACGCCGGCCAATATTCTTACTGCTATGGCAAAGTACAGAGTGACTTCATTCTGTGCTCCTCCGACTATATACCGTTTCTTGATTCGTGAAGATCTGAGCCAATATGATCTCACTGCATTGGAATATTGTACAACAGCTGGAGAACCTCTTAATCCGAGCGTTTACGATACATGGTTAAAGTTTACAGGTCTGCAAATCCATGAGGGCTTCGGACAGACGGAGACGACTCTTACTATTGCTACTTTTCCTTGGATGACTCCGAAACCGGGATCATTGGGTATTCCAAATCCGGCATATGATATGGACCTTCTCACTTCAGACGGTCGTTCAGCTGAGGAAGGAGAGAGTGGTGAGATTATTTTACATACTGATCTTCGAATTCCAATAGGACTTTTTGAAGAATATTATCATAATCCCGAATTGACAAAAACGGTTCATTATGATGGTATCTATCATACCGGAGATGTGGCATGGCGCGATTCTGACGGTTATTTTTGGTTCGTCGGCCGTACTGATGATGTAATCAAGAGTTCAGGTTATCGCATAGGACCGTTCGAGGTAGAGAGTGCCTTGATGTTGCATCCCGCTGTGGTGGAGTGCGCGGTGACCGGTGTGCCTGATTTGGAAGGGGAACGCGGTCAGTTGGTGAAAGCCACTATCGTACTCTCAAAGGAATATCAAAATTGTTCGGATAAGGCTGCTCTGATAAAGGAAATTCAGAATCACGTGAAGAAGGTTTCCGCTCCGTACAAATATCCGCGTGTGGTTGAGTTCGTTGATGAGCTTCCAAAGACGATAAGCGGTAAGATCCGTCGTGTGGAGATTAGAGAAAAAGATTCTAAACGATAAGTTTGTGAATGGCTGTTTCTTCAAATGTTTGAAATTGAATAATTTTGTTAAAAAATTGGCCTTAATAAAATAGTGTTGCTATATTTGTAATAATTATTTTTTGTAGCAAATATTTATTTATTAACCGGCCGAAAGGCAAAAAAATATTGGTGATATGAACAAAAGTATTAATCTGCTGTCGTTAAGCAAATTGTTGGTTGTTTTAATGATGCTTAGTTGTGCATCAGTTGTCGGAGCTAAAGAAAAAAAACCGAAAGGCCTTGTCATTCCGGAAGGAGATAGAGCAGAATTGGTCATTGGCTCGGATTATTCTACAATTACATTTCCCGAAACTTTGACTGAAGAGGAAATGGAGTTGTACAATACTGATTTTGTTGGTTATATACAGAGAATCAACGGTAAGATTTCAAGTACCGGTGGTGACTATAAAGGTTCTCCTATTTACTTTTATCTCCATAATTCACAAGAGTGGTTATACAAAGGCCAGTTTGATTCTCCCGCTATGATGGAGGTTACTAAGATTAAATCTATCAAGATCTCAAACAGATTGTTACGCTTGAGAGAGTTTAATAAGCTAATGCCTTTATTAGATGGCTCCAGAGAGAAGAAAAATGATCAAGGTTATCAAGAAGAGATCCAGTTTGGAGAGAACAGATATACGTTTATTGATATTACTCTCAGAGACTAATCTTCAAAATAAATTTTAGAACAAATTAGGCCGGCTGTTATCAGTCGACCTAATTTGTTTTTTAGATGGGAGTATTATTCAATCCAAAACAATATATTTGTCAAAACAACAATATAGCCTTAATTATTAAACTATTTATGATATGAAAGCTACCTTATTATTTGCAGTTCTTAAAGGCAGACTTGTAGAGAGATTCTCTTTACACTTGGATGCCGCTTCACAAGAAGAAGTGACTGTTAATGTTCAAAAGGGCATTAATATGCGTGGCATTAATCTCTGGGTCTTGATTTTTGCCATATTCATTGCATCGCTGGGATTGAATACCAATTCTACAGCAGTAATCATTGGTGCTATGTTGATTTCTCCTTTAATGGGACCTATTATTGGAATGGGATTCTCTTTTGGAGTTAATGATTTCAATCTTCTTAAGACTTCATTCCGTAACTTCTTGATAATGGTCGCTGTAAGCTTAATAACATCGACACTTTTCTTTTTACTGCCGCTAATAAGTTTTGACAAGAGTGAGTTGTTGGCCAGGACATCGCCAACAACATATGATCTGTTAATTGCATTGTTTGGTGGTTTAGCCGGAATGGTGGCGCTAACTAGAAAGGAACGTACAGGCATAGTGATTGCAGGTGTAGCAATTGCTACAGCTCTTATGCCACCTCTCTGTACTGTTGGATATGGCATTGCTACCATGCAAGTGAAATATATTGCAGGGGCATTCTATCTGT
>CAYOGG010000011.1:0-23255 GCA_964403455.1 uncultured Bacteroidaceae bacterium
TACAACAAGTTCTATTATATTATGCCATTCACATTGACAATAAATATATACGTGTAGCATTGCCTTACAATGATTACACAAAATCATTGCTACGCTCAAATAAAAATTCTGTTATTCTTTCTATCGGACTTTTCTTGATTTCCTTATTATTTCTGTGGAGAATTGCCAGACGTTTTGGACTTGATATAGAACATCTTAAAAGGAACATCATTGAAGAACAAAAAGCCAAAGCAACCATGAAGGCGGAAATGACAAGTGCCATATCTCATGAACTCAGGACTCCTGTCAGTTCAATCAGAGCTTATACTGAAACTCTCATGGAGCCGGATCTCTCGGATGAGCAGAAACAACTTTTCATTGAACGAACACACACGTCAGCTGTACGTCTTTCCGAACTTTTGAGAGATGTTTCGCTGTTGAGTAAAATTGAGGAATCCAACAAAGTATTCCAAAATGAAACCATTAATCTCCATGATCTAATAAAACAAATTCTGGAAAGTTTCGACTCCAGCATCCACAATAACTCCATACGTATCAAGATGAATATCCCTGAAGATCTTGTTATGAAAGGAAGCCACACTCTCTGTTATTCCCTCTTCAAGAACCTGATAGAGAATTCTATAAAATACTCCGGGAAATGGACCACACTTATAATAAAATATGACGGTGAAAAAGATTCTTTTTATCATTTCACCGTTTCAGACAATGGAGTTGGAGTTAGAGCCAGCGATCTGCCACATCTTTTTGAACGTTTTTACAGAGCGGGAAACAACGGTCGAAGTCGTGAAGATGGAGGTAGCGGATTGGGACTGGCAATAGTTAGACATTCCGTATTATATCATGGAGGAACAATAACAGCTGAAAATATTATTACCGGAGGACTCTGTTTTAAATTCACTCTTCGAAAAGAGCCGGAAGAATTAATTACATTAGAAACAGTTTAAATTTAAACAGCTTCTTAACATCGGAAACAAAACAAGAACGTGTACCTATTAAGTATACGTTCTTGTTTTATATGAAGTAAAATTATCTTCGTTTTCTATTATTCTTACCCATAGAGAAATTAGTCTTTTTCGGCTCATCCAACGGTGATACATGTGGGCTATTAGGGTCAATCAACTCATAATCCATCTGCTTACGTTCCAAATTACAATTAACGACCTGAATCTTAACCGGATCACCCAAACGATAGCGCTTATGGGTTTTCTGCCCTATCAAACAATAATTCTTATCATCAAACTCATAGTAATCACCGCCAAGACTACGAATAGGTATCATACCTTCACATTTGTTCTCAATAATCTCGGCATATAGTCCCCACTCAGTCACACCGCTGATCACCGCATCATAAGGTTGTCCCATACGATCTGACATATATTCTACCTGCTTGTACTTAATGCTGGAACGTTCAGCCTGTTCAGCCAGCTGCTCCATGCTGGAACAATGTTCACAAAACTCCTCAAATTTAGACTGCATAACTGTGCGTCCCCCACTCATATATCGAGTCAGAAGTCTGTGAACCATGAGATCCGGATATCTTCTTATTGGAGATGTGAAGTGTGTATAATAATCGAAAGCAAGACCGTAGTGACCTATATTGTCAGTAGTGTATATTGCTTTCTGCATAGATCTTATTGAGATGGTCTCCACCACATTCTGCTCTTTCTTTCCACGAACATCATTAAGTAACTGATTCATGGACTTTGCCATATCGATAGGAGTTCCGGTAGTTTTGACCTTATAACCGAACTTTGCAACAAATTGTTGTAAATTAGACATCCTATCAGGATCCGGAACATCATGTACTCGATAAACAAAAACCTTTGGAACACGCCCCTTAACTTTACCAACCGACTCCGCCACCGTTCGATTTGCCAATAGCATAAATTCTTCTACCAACTTATTCGCATCCTTGGATTCCTTGAAATATACGCTAAGAGGATGTCCTTTCTCATCAATATCAAAACGAACCTCTATCCTATCAAAACTAAGTGCACCATCAGCAAATCTCTTTTCTCTTAGAGACTTTGCAAAACGGTCCAAAGTCATTATCTCACTTACAAACTCATCTCCGGTCAATTTCTCTTTACCTCCCTGCTGCTCGCGTTCAATTATTGACTGAACCTCTTCATATGTAAAACGACGATTACTACGTATCACGGTACGAACGATTCTGCTGTTTTTTACAACAGCAGAATCAGTCATCTCAAAAATCACGGAATATGCTACCTTGTCCTCATCCTGACGCAGTGAACATAGATCATTACATAATTTTTCCGGCAGCATCGGAATGGTTCTATCTACCAGATATATGGAAGTAGCTCTTTTAAATGCCTCCTTGTCAATAATTCCACCCTCTTTTACATAATAGCTTACATCTGCAATATGTACACCGACTTCCCAAAGTCCTTTCTTAATCGGGCGTATTGATATGGCATCGTCAAAATCCTTAGCATCCTTAGGATCTATTGTAAATGTAGTTACCTTTCTAAAATCTTCACGGAGATTTATCTCTTCCTCCGGAATCTTATCCGAAATGGCATTTGCAGCCTCTTCCAGATTCTCAGGATAACTATAAGGTAAACCGTATTCAGCCAAAATTGCGTGCATCTCAGTATTATTTTCACCGGCTGCACCTAAAATATCAATCACCTTTCCAACCGGATTTCTATCAGGAGAATCAGGCCACTGTGTAATCTTTACAAGAGCTTTATCACCATCTTTTCCCTTCTTCAATTGATTTTGAGGAATAAAAATATCCTTATCGGAACGGTTACTCGTTACTAAATAAGCACTCTTGTTTTTCACCTGAAGTGTACCAACATAAGAATCCTTTCCTCGTTGAAGTATCTCCACGACCTCACCTTCAGATTCAGTATGAGGACGACGTGCGTAAAGAACAATCTTTACCTTATCTCCATTCATGGCACCTGCAGTATTTCTTTCCGCAACAAACACATGATCTCCTCCATCTTCAGGTACCAAATAGTTCTTACCTCCTACCCTGCGTTGAAGTACGCCTTCAACAAATTTGCTTTTTGCCGCCAACTGGAAACGGCCCTTTTCCGCTTTCAGAAAACCGTCTTCAACAAGATCCATAACAACATCCATGCACAAACTGCGCAAGGGATGAGTTTTTAACCTCAGCAGATCAAATAATTCTTTATAATCAATCAACTTGTCTTGATTATCCCTGAAGTAATCCATTACCATTTCAGCAATGTTCTTCCTATTTAAGCGCAAACCGGAGTTGTAGGATCTACCCATATTTTTATTTATTACGATTTACGAAGATATAAAAAAAGACTAACCAAATATTCAAATATACCTCAAAAACTCATTAAAAATTATCTTTCACCTCATTAAACAAAATATAATACTGTATCTAACCATTTATCTCTGTTCATTTTCTCAAAAATAAAAAAAAGCGAAAATATTTTGGTAAATAAAAAAATCATTCTACCTTTGCGGTGTATTAGTGATTTAGTACACCGATAAAATATACTATAATATGGTAACCATTAAAAATCTTCAATTCAGTTACGGTAATGAAATCGTACTGAAAGATATCTCTCTCGAATTGGAAGAGGGAAAAATTTATGGCCTTTTGGGCGAAAACGGAGTCGGAAAAACCACATTACTTACTCTGATATGCGGTCTAAAAAAACCTCAATATGGGAAAATAGACATCGACGGACAAACACCTTATGACAGAGAACCTTCATTCTTAGGAAATATATATTACCTTCCCGACGAAGTTCAACCCTCCCCTTACAAGGCAATAGATTTTGCTTCCGACAGAGGACGCTTTTGGAATAAGTTTGATTTATCCACTTTTATGGAGATAATGAAACTATTGGAGAATGACTCGAATCAGCGTATGGACCGAATGTCTTTAGGACAACTCAAGAAAACACACATAAGTTTTGCTTTGGCATGTAAATGCAAATATATCATTATGGACGAGCCTACCAATGGATTGGATATTCCTTCAAAAGCCCAATTCAGAAAAGCCGTAACTCGTTATACATCGGACGATTCCACTATCTTGATTTCCACTCATCAGGTACGTGACCTGGAAAACATCATTGATCCTATAATTATTCTGGACCGTCATGATGTTCTATTAAATGCGAGCATTGATCGGATATCCCAAAAACTCTTCTTTGACTATACCTCTGAACGTATTCCCGATGCATTGTACAGCGAAATGATTCCCGGATGCAGTGTTCAGGTTTCATTAAATAAGTCAGGTGCCGAGAGTAAGGTGAATATTGAGGCTCTTTTCAACGCAGCACATATTCACAAGAGCTTTTTCAAGGATTTATTCAAATAACACAATAGAAATATGAAGAACGACATTTTTAATTTAGATAGATTCAGGAAATATTTTACTACTGATTTTAGATCATTCATTACCCGTTATTGGCTTAGCTTATTGATTCTTTCATGTTCCGGTATTTTCGTGTATTTATTAAAACAGTTCCTAAGAATTATCTTTCTGGATGGAGATCTTATGGGTAATGGATTTTCCGGAGAATACTCGTTTAACGGAGCTGCTTCCAGGGTTTTTATTTTTCTTATTTTTTTGGCTATTACAGCCATAACCGCTCCAAAAAAATGTTACGGCTATATTACCAACAAAAAGGATGGAACATCATTTCTACTATTACCGGCATCCAGACTTGAAAAATACATATCAATGCTGATAATAAGTTGCATAATAGTACCTGTCATTTTCATTACAATTCATCTGAGCATTGACGCTTTGATCTGCTTGTTTGACAATCGCTGCGGAGACCCGATTATTCTCTCTTTCAATATTTTTGATGAAATAATTAAAGCGAATAATGGTAATATCGTCTCATTAGAAAACGGTTCACAATTTGACATTTTGAAATTAGACATTATCAAACCCTGGATGTTCATTGACGATGTAATATCAATAATACTATTCTTTTTATTAGGTGCTCTGATATTCAAACGGTCAAAAATTGCCAAAACTATAGGATGCTATCTTATTATATCAATGCTCTTCAGTGTTTTGTTCTTTTTGCCGTATTACTTAAGCAACATCAAGGAAATTATGGATCTGGGGAATGTTCAGGGAGACATTAGCCCAAAAATCTTTATGGAAAGTCACTTAGAAAAAATGGCAGAATTATTAAGAAATTGCATGAGAATTGATTTTATCTCAGACTCAATCACCAATATTTGTCTGCTTGTCTGTATTTGGTTCCGGTTAAAGACAATCAAACATTAAAACTCGTGAGCTATGGAATTCAATCAAAATAAGCCCATCTATATGCAAATAGCGGACAGCATCTGCGAAAGCATACTCAAGGAAGAGCTAAAACCCGAATCGCGTATTCAGTCTGTACGCGAATTAGGGGCGGAAATTGGGGTCAACCCAAATACGGTAATGCGTTGTTACGAGAGAATGACGTCTGACGGCATCATCTATAATAAACGCGGAATAGGTTACTATGTCTCCGAGAACGCTAAGAATATTGTATTAGAGAAAATGCGCAAGGAGTTTCTTGCCGATGAACTTCCTTTAATTGTAAAAAAGATGAAGTTACTTGGAATTGATTTATCGGCTCTATCATCCAATATTTAAATAAATAATATCATTTTAAAAACATATTTCAGAGCCAATGATGGTCAATATACCACCTTACGGTCTCTCTTACACCGCTCTGCAGCGAATAATCGGCCTCAAAGCCTAAATCCTGCCGGAGCGGTGTTATATTACAGAGCCAATTACGCTGGCACAATATATGGTACTTATCTTTGTTAAGTGTAAAACTGTATCCTAATAAAGAGGCTAAACCTCCCGATACTACGGATATTATTTTAACTACAAACAGTGGAACTTTTATATGAAGAAGTCTTCGGTTTCCCATCTCTTGAGCTATCCGATCACTGAAACTACGGCTTTGATAGGAGTTTCCGTCCGTTACGAAATAAGCTTTATGAATAACCCCTTTATCAACGGCCAGATATATTGCCTTAACCAAGTCCCTAACATAAACGAACGTTATACTCTGTGCTGAAAAGCCTGCAGATAAATCCATTCTCAACTTAACTCCTTTAGTGATAAGAAAATAGTCTTTTTCGCGTGGACCGTACACTCCTGTCGGACGCATTATCAACCATCCCAACTCAGGTATTGATTCTAAAAATCTTTCAGTCTCCAATTTACTTTTTCCATAATAAGTATTCGGACATTTTTCATCTGTTTCTTCTATAGGAGCATGCGGGAACTGTTCCTTTGCAGGTCCGAAAACGCCAAGTGTACTCAAATAAATAAACTGAACGGGTAGCATATCATTATCTCTCAGGGACTCCACCAGATTTCTTGTAACCAAAGTATTACTCTTGAAGAACTGCTCCCGTTTTATACACTTTGTCGCTCCGGCCGCATGTATTACAACATCAAAAGAACCGTTTTTTGCTTTTAATCTTTCCATCGAACGGCTCAAACTATCTTTATTATCGAAATCCAACTCTATAAGATGAATCCGACTATCCGTCAAGTAGTCTGTGCGACTTCCTTTCCGTACAGCCGCCCATACTTCATGGCCGCGTTGCAGACCTCCTTCAACAAGAAAGCCGCCTATAAAACCGCTTGCACCTGTTATTAGAATCTTCATATAAGAAGCGAAGATAATTTATAAAAAGAACATACCGTCGTTTAATAACACTTATTGTGATATAAACGACGGTATGTTATAAAATTAATTTGGCCAAAAAAAAGAGGTCAAAAAAGTCTATCTATACATTTTTGAAGGAATCAGAATTCCGTCAAATGCATATCACCCTTCAAACGAAGAGCCTCATGCATAGCGAAGGCTTTACTTAGATTGTGTGGTGTCTGCCCATTCTCTGAAATCTTAAGATAATCCCAAAGTAGCTGTTTATAATCCGGATGCACACAATTCTCTATAATAAGTCTTGCGCGCTGCTTAGGTGATTTTCCACGCAAATCAGCTACACCCTGTTCAGTAATAAGTACATTTACACTATGTTCATTATGATCTACATGTGAGCACATGGGAACAAAGGCGCTGATCTTACCTCCTTTTGCCACTGATGGGCAACTGAATATGGAAATAAATGCATTACGCGTAAAATCGGCCGAACCACCAATACCGTTCATCATCTTGACTCCACAAACATGAGTAGAGTTTACATTACCGTAAATATCAGCCTCGAGAGCCGTATTCATGGCAATAAGACCAAGACGACGAGCTATTCCGGGATTATTTGAAATTTCCGTGGGACGTAATACAAGTTTATCCTTAAAGAATTTCATATCGTCATAAATACTTTGTAGAGTCTCGTTGCTGACACTAAGAGAACTGGTGCTACCGAACTTGCAGTTACCCTCACGTATCAAATCAATAACCGAATCCTGAATAACCTCTGTATACATTTCAAATGCGGGAACACTCGGATCCTCTCCGAGAGCCTTCAATACTGCATTCGCTACATTACCTACACCACTTTGCAGCGGCAAAAACGATTTAGGAATAATTCCTCGATGAAGATCGCTGATCAGAAACTGTGCCACGTTATGACCTATTTGCTGAGTTATAGCATCCGGATCTGTAAATCCACGTGCTTCATCAGGAATATTTACTTCAACGACACCTATTATCTTGGAAGGATCAACCTGAATATAATCCTTTCCTGCACGGTCGCTAGGCTTATATATAGGCATTTCACGACGATAAGGAGGATCAACCGGTTCAAAAATATCATGTAGACCTTTTGCACACTTAGTATGTGCCGCATTAAGTTCAATAATCAATCTTTTTGCAAGACGAGCAACAGTAGGAGCAATACCTACACCTGCGGTGATCCATATCTTACCGTCATCGGTAATATCAAAAGCCTCAATAATACCGATATTTATTTCGCCCATAAAACCGTAGCGAAGTTCCTGAGCCATTTGACTCAGGTGAATATCACAATAATCAATTTCTCCGTTATTTACAGCAGTACGAAAATCCTTATTCGTGGTATATGGAGCACGGAATTTAATTGCATGTTCACGCGACAAAATGCCATCACAAGAATCACCGGTAGATGCCCCGGTAAAAATGCCAATCTTAAATGGTTTACCCTGTTCGTGTAACTCATGAGCCATTTTCCCGATTTCCGCTGTAACAGCTTTAGGCGAACCTGCCGGGGTAAATCCACTAAGACCGATATTGTCACCGTCTTTTACATAAAGAGCCGCTTCAGCGGCTGTAAGTCTTCTAAATCCCATCGTATATTGTATTTTGTTTTACTATTTTTTTTCGGTGTGCAAAAGTACACTTTTATTCTTTTTCTTTATAAGAAATAGCAGATGAAAATAAGTAACTTTGCAGCCACAAATCAAAAATATTATGTCCGAAGAGAGAATCAAAAAACTATTCATAGAGACATACGGTTGCCAGATGAATGTAGCCGATAGTGAGGTCATTGCCTCAATAATGCGTATGGCAGGATTTGATCCAACGGAGAATATTGACGAAGCAGATGCTGTATTTCTCAATACATGTTCCATACGCGAGAATGCCGAACTGAAGATATGGAACAGATTGGAGGCATTGAATGCGATGAAGAAAAGAAATAAAGCAATGATAATAGGCGTTATGGGTTGCATGGCAGAACGTACTAAAGAAGATTTGATTAAGAATCATCACGCTGACGTTGTGGCCGGACCTGATTCTTATTTAGCTTTGCCTGATTTGATTGCCCAAGTGGAAAGCGGAGGCTCGGCTATTGATGTTGATCTTTCAACAACTGAAACATATAGCGATATACTTCCTATGAGAATCTGCGGCAACCGCATCTCAGGATTTGTTTCCATTATGCGCGGATGTAATAATTTCTGTCACTATTGTATAGTACCTTATACCCGTGGACGCGAACGAAGCCGTGATATGGAAAGCATATTGGTTGAAGTAAGGGATTTGGCAACAAAGGGATATAAAGAGGTAACTCTTCTGGGACAGAACGTAAACTCCTATTGTTATGAGAAAGACGGAGCAAAGACCGACTTTCCACAATTACTTAGAATGGTTGCAGAAGCCGTGCCGAATATGCGTATAAGATTTACGACATCCCATCCGAAAGATATGAGCGATGATACTCTGCATGTGATAGCCGAAATGCCGAATGTATGCAAACACATACATCTACCCGTACAAAGTGGCAGCACCAGAATATTGGAATTGATGAATCGAAAATATACAAGAGAATGGTATATAGAAAGAGTTGAAGCTATAAAACGTATTGTTCCCGACTGTGGATTATCAACAGATTTATTTACAGGATTCCACTCTGAGACCGAAGAGGACCATCAGTTTTCTCTATCTCTTATGAAGATTTGTCGTTTTGATTCCTCCTTTGATTTCCGCTATTCGGAGCGTCCCGGCACTTTTGCCAGCAAACATCTTCCGGACAATGTTCCTGAAGAGATTAAGATAAGGCGTTTAAATGAAATGATTGAGCTCCAGAGCCAACTTTCTCTAGAAAATAACCGTAAATGCATTGGCTTCGAATATGAAGTTCTGGCCGAAGGATACTCTAAGCGTTCGCGCAAACAACTATACGGAAGAACAGAACAAAATAGAACCGTTGTATTTGATAAAGGAGACATTAAGCCCGGAGATTTTGTTATGGTAAAAATTATTGACGCTTCCTCCGCTACCCTTATAGGCGAAGTGAAAAAATAAAATAAGTTTTTTTGCAAAACACTTGACAACCCCTATTGTCAGATATTACCTTTGCCGCCGATTCGGGTGCGCGATGCACCTCTCTTATATTAATTGATGAACTATCAAGTCTATGATTGCTGTCCGCTTTGCGGGAGTAAACAGATTAGTTTTCATGCAGATTGCACTGATTACGCGGTTAGCAAGGAACGCTTTACGCTGCTTAGATGCATGGATTGTGGTTTTGTATTCACTAAGGGGGCCCCATTAGAAGAGGATCTCCTTAGGTACGAGAAACTGAAGCAAAAACTGATGTTGGGAGATGCTCCGAAAGGAATATTCAACAAAATATATTACAGAGTAAGGTCTCTAATGCTTATTCGTAAGGCAAATATCGTTGAGAGATATGCTTATATGAATAAAGGAAACCTTCTTAACTATGGTGCTAAAACCGGATATTTCTCAAATTGTATGGTTAGACGTGGATGGAGGGTGACGTCAATCGAGAGATATCATGAAGAAAGATTATTTTCTTTGGAATTTTTTCATCATCGGATGCATGATACTAATGAACTGCCTTCTCTGCAACCGGGTTCTTTTGATGTAGTTACTATGTGGCACGTTTTTGAACATGCTCACGACCCCGGCGAATTGCTGAGAACGTTTTATAAGCTATTGAAACCTAACGGAATACTACTTATTGCTGCTCCCAATATAAGTTCTACAGACGCAGAATACTATGGAGCAGAATGGGCGGCATTGGATGTACCGCGACACTTGTGGCATTTTACCCCGATAACAATTAACAAGCTGGCAAGTAATTACGGGTTTACTCTTATGCATCACGAGGGAATGCCATTTGATTCGTTTTACATATCAATGTTGTCCGAAAAGAATCGTAATCATAAGTTTCCTCATCTTAGTGGATTTATGATAGGCCTGAACTCATGGTATGTATCACTAAGACATCGCGAACGCAGTAGTTCCCTGATTTATATTTTCAGAAAGAAATAACCTTGTATGATGACAAAAGGAAAGAAAAAAAGGAAAATCGATCTGCTGTTTATAACGGCATGTATCAGTACATCTTTAGTATTACTGTTAATAGGAATAATAACACTGTTGCTACTTACGGCAAGTGATTTATCACGTAAACTCCGTGAAGAGATGACAGTTGAGGTAGTACTTAAGGATGCCGTTTCAGACAACGAAATATCCGTCCTGAAAAAGAGTCTGTCACAAGCTCCATACAACAAAGAGTGCACATTTATTTCTAAAGAAGATGCGCTAAAAGAGATGAGTGCCTCAATGGGAGTCGACCCATCGGAATTCTTAAAATATAATCCTTTCTATGCTTCATTCACCATAAAACTCAAAAGCGACTATGCTTGCTCTGACAGTTTGAAGTGGATAGAAAAACAAATATTCTCAAAAAAGGGTGTACGTGAGATAAATTATCAACAGGAACTCTTGGATACTGTCAACAGTAATATTCATAAAATCTCGGGTATTCTTCTTTTGCTTGCGGCACTTCTTTCTTTGATATCTTTTGCACTTATAAACAATACTATAAAACTGACCGTATATTCACAACGTTTTGTACTGTATTCAATGAAACTGGTAGGTGCAAAATGGTCATTTATACGTAAACCTTTCATAATTCGTAATCTTTGGATAGGATTTGCATCTGCTGTAATTGCAGAACTTATCATATATTTCGGATTGAAATTAGGCATAAAATACGAACCTGCCCTCGCAGTGATTATGATTCCGAATATTATCATTCCGGTCTTCGTAATTGTGACATCTCTCGGAATACTGATAACATATCTATGTGCACTCAGTTCTGTAAATAAGTTTTTGAGAATGAAATCCGGTGAATTATATTATATCTGACAAAACAAAAATAAATCGATATGGATAATAAAAAATTAGCGTTTGGCAAGACAAACTACATTCTGATAGCAATCGGAATGGCTTTGGTCATAATAGGTTTTCTGCTTATGACAGGACCTAACTGTACTAATGAAACCTTTGAGCCGGATATCTTCAGTTTCAGAAGAATCAAAGTTGCTCCGGTAGTAACTCTCATCGGTTTTATCACTATGATAATTGCCGTTGCCTTTAAACCGAAGAAAAAAGAAGAGGAGGACAATAAACAATGAGCTGGCTGGAATCTCTCGTTTTGGGATTGATACAAGGATTCACCGAATATTTACCGATAAGCAGTAGCGGACATTTGGCGATAATGTCTTCCATCTTTGGAATTGACGGAGAGCAAAACCTGAAATTTACCGTTTTAGTACATATCGCAACCGTATTAAGTACATTGGTAATACTCAATAGGGAAATCATGTTTATTTTTCGGGATCTCTTCAAACGTCAATCATGGAATAGTTACAAGAATCTTAACGAGGGAACTCAATATGCCATTAAGATTATTGTATCCATGATACCGATAGGATTTGTAGGAGTATTTTTCAAAGATACCGTAGAAGAAGTTTTCGGTTCAGGTCTGATGGTTGTAGGCGTTATGTTGCTTTTTACAGCACTTTTACTGATCTTTTCTTATTTTGCGAAGCCTCGTGAGAAAGAAAACATCTCTATCTGGCACGCCTTTATCATAGGTATTTCACAAGCTGTGGCTGTTTTTCCGGGACTTTCACGCTCAGGAACGACCATTTCTACAGGTCTTCTTCTTGGTAATAAAAAGGAAAAACTTGCACAATTCTCTTTTCTGATGGTGATTCCACCTATTTTAGGAGAAGCCTTATTGGATATTATTGATCTCTTTAATACTGCGAATACTGCTGCATTTAACGATGAAACATCATTCGGAGTGCTTTCAATCGGATTTATTGCTGCATTTCTGGCTGGTTGTGCCGCTTGCAAATGGATGATATCTATAGTTAGAAAAGGTAAACTGATATACTTTGGAATATACTGTGCCATCATCGGTTTATTAACTTTGATATTATCCTGAACGAATGGCATTGGATTTTTTTAATGGAGAGGTTTTATCTTTTGATAAACCTTACGGATGGTCTTCTTTCGCGGTAGTCAACAAGGTAAGGCTGTGTATCTGTAGGAAGCTGAATATTAAGAAACTGAAAGTAGGACATGCGGGAACATTAGATCCCTTAGCCACAGGGGTACTGATAATATGCACGGGTAAGGCCACCAAACGTATTGAGGAGATGCAATACAAAACGAAGGAATACATAGCTACCATCAGGCTTGGAGCAACTACACCTTCATTTGATTTGGAACATCCCATTGATGCAACCTACCCTACGGAGCATATTAACATTGAGATGATCAATGAGACACTTAAGCGTTTCATCGGTACGATAGAACAGATTCCGCCACAGTTCTCGGCATGCAAAATAAATGGCCGACGCGCATACAAAAGTGCTCGTAAAGGTAATGAGGTAGATTTGAAGCCAAAGACATTAGTAATTGACAAAATCGAGCTACTGAACTTTGAAATGCCTGATATTACAATAAAGGTTATATGCAGTAAAGGAACATATATTCGAGCATTAGCTAGAGATTTAGGACTTGCTCTCAATAGCGGTGCACACCTAATTGGTTTGAGGCGTACTCGTGTTGGAGATATAGCGGTTGAAGAGAGCTTGGACGTAAACAACTTCGATGAGTGGTTATCCACTCAATCTATAGTAACTGAAAAAGAAATAGATAATCAACAAAATAAGTAATGAAACTATCACAATTTAATTTCAAACTGCCGGACGACAAGATTGCAAAATTTCCGACAGAAAATCGTGACGAAGCAAAATTGATGGTCATCCACAAGAAGAGCGAAACCATTGAACACGTCTTGTTTAAGGATATCATCAACTATTTTGATGACAAGGACGTATTTGTTTTTAATGATACAAAAGTCTTTCCTGCACGTCTCTACGGTAACAAAGAAAAAACCGGAGCCTGCATTGAGGTCTTCTTGCTGAGGGAATTGCGCGAAGAGAATCTTTTATGGGATGTACAAGTGGATCCGGCACGTAAAATACGTATTGGTAATAAACTATATTTCGGAGAAGATAACTCTATGGTAGCAGAAGTTATTGACAATACTACATCAAGAGGTCGTGTACTTCGTTTCCTATATGACGGCCCGCACGATGAGTTCAAAAAGGCTCTTTATGCATTGGGTGAGGCTCCCATTCCTACATACCTTAAAAGAAAGGTCGATCCGACTGATGAGCAACGTTTCCAGACAATATATGCACGCAACGAAGGTGCTGTAACAGCTCCTACCGCAGGACTGCACTTCAGTCGTGAATTGATGAAGCGTATGGAGATTAAAGGAATTGACAGCGCCTTTATTACCATGCACTGCGGATTAGGAAACTTTAGAGAGATTGATGTAGAAGATCTGACTAAACATAAGATGGAGTCGGAACAGATGTTCGTAACGGAAGAGTGTACTAAAAGAGTAAATGACTGCAAACAGAGCGGACACCATGTATGTGCTATCGGTACCACCGTCATCCATGCAATGGAAACAGTTGTAGGTACGGACGGACTAATCAAACCTTTTGAAGGATGGACCAATAAATTCATTTTCCCCCCATATAATATTACAGTTGCAGAC
Source organism: uncultured Bacteroidaceae bacterium (assembly GCA_964403455.1). Classification (GTDB taxonomy): domain Bacteria; phylum Bacteroidota; class Bacteroidia; order Bacteroidales; family Bacteroidaceae; genus Colenecus. The sequence goes on from CAYOGG010000011.1 coordinate 14,329, forward strand.
AGTATGGTAAGCAACCTACAGTTGCCCGAATCCACCCAATTGATGCTGACATGTGCTTACGGCGGTTATGATCTTATAATGCACGCATACAATATAGCGCTCAAGGAAGGTTACAAATTCGGCTGTTACGGTGATGCGATGCTTATAATGAACAACTGATGAAAAATAGCGAACTCTTCCTATCTATAGGAACCAATCTTGGGAATAGGCAATTAAATATTGACACAGCCTTGAACCTTTTAGGTCAAAGAATAGGAACAGTTCTTATGAAATCATCAATATTTGAGACCGAACCTTGGGGTTTCTCTTCCGACAATATGTTTTATAATATAGCTGTCAAGATAGAAACTGAATTAAAAGTATCCCAAATCCTTGTAGAGACAAAACTTATTGAAAAAGAGATGGGACGCAAATCAAAAAGTGTTTGTGAACATTATTGTGATCGAATAATTGATCTGGATCTGATTTTCTTTGATAATCTGGTCATAAACACTCAGGAGTTATGTTTACCGCATCCCAAGATGGCTGAACGTCTTTTTGTATTACAGCCTATGGCTGAAATAGCACCGAACATGACACATCCTGTTTTACACAAGACAATTAAACAATTACTGATTGAGTTGCAAAATGGCAGACAATTATCTGGAGGACAAATATGAAGAATTTCTCAAACGAAAATCCGCTTGGGAAAAATCACAAAAGTATAGACTTCCCGTTAAAGATGAAAGCGATATTTCTCAAGAGGAGTCATAGAAGTTGTCAGATTTTTAGGTGTATATTTTTTATAACCATATGAAAAGTGTTTTTAAAACTATGATGTTTTTAGGAGCTATGACCGTAATGGCCGGATGCGGAGAGAAAAAAGATGATTTCAAGTATTTGGTAGACGAATTTGCAGATATTAAAATCATCCGTTATCAAATACCGGGATGGGATAGTCTTACTCTTAAACAAAAAGAGTATGTATACCATCTGAGTGAGGCGGCAAAATGGGGTAGAGACATTCATTGGGATCAAAATTGCGAATACAACCTCCCCTTGCGTCATGTATTGGAGAATATACTGAATAATTATGACGGAGATAGGAAATGCGATGATTTTCAGAATTTTACGGTATATGCCAAACGAGTTTTCTTCGCAAACGGAATTCATCATCATTATGCTGAGGACAAATTCTTTCCGACATGCTCGCAAGACTATTTCAGGTCTCTAATGACCGCTGTGGGTAATGACTCGCTTACCGACCTTATAATACCGTACGTATATGATGAGAATCTATATAAACAGAGACGTTCTACTGCCACTGACGGAGATATTGTTCTTCAGTCCTCAGTCAACTTTTATGATGGAGTTACACGAGACGAAGTAGAGAATTATTACGCTTCACTCATAGACACCACTGATTCTACTCCGGTTTCTTACGGATTGAACACAAAAGTTGTAAAAGATGAGAACGGAAACCTCTACGAGGAGAAATGGAAGATTGGAGGAATTTACAGCAAGGCTATTGAGAAAATCTGTGAAGAGCTTAGAAAGGCTGCAGCAGTAGCCGAAAACGATATTCAAAAGAAGGCTCTGGATCTACTCGTTGATTATTATCGAACAGGAGATCTTGATATATGGGATCAGTTTAATATTGAGTGGGTAAAAGACACAATCGGTACTATTGACTTTATTAATGGATTTATCGAAGACTATAACGACCCGTTAGGCCGAAAAGGAGCATGGGAAGGGCATGTCAATATCAAAGATAAAGATGCATCAATACGTACGGAGATAATAAGCAAAAACGCTCAATGGTTTGAAGACAATTCGCCTGTAGATTCACGTTTCAAGAAGAAAGAGTGCAAGGGTGTTTCTGCAAAAGTGGTTAATGCTGTTTGTTTGGCAGGAGACTGTTATCCCTCAACTCCAATCGGTATAAATTTGCCGAATGCAGACTGGATTCGCAAAGAATACGGAAGCAAGTCCGTTACCATAGCAAACATAACTCATGCCTACGATTATGCTGCTCAAGAGTCACCGAAGAACATAATTGACGAATTCGCTTATTCGGATGAAGAAAAGTCTCTTTACAGAAAGTACGGCCCATATGCCGACGAAATACATACCGACCTTCATGAGTGCCTTGGGCATGGCTCCGGTCAACTATTGCCTGGCGTTTCTTCCACTGCAATGGGTGAATACTCTTCCGCTCTTGAAGAAACTCGTGCCGACCTTTTCGGTCTTTACTTCACTGCTGATCCCAAAATGGTAGAATTAGGAATCATGCCTGACAAGGATGCCTATAAAGCAGAGTATTCCAACTACATCCGCAATGGACTCTTTGTACAGTTCAACCGTGTTGAGTTAGGCCGTAAGAATACCGAAGCACACATGCAGAACCGTAAGCTCATTGCCGAATGGTGTTACGAACAAGGTGCAAAAGACAATGTTATCGAAAAGAAAGTACGCGACGGTAAGACATATTTCGTTGTAAACGATTACGAGGCTTTACGCAAGCTTTTTGCAAATCTGCTTGCCGAAGTGCAGCGTATTAAGTCGGAAGGCGATTATGAAGCAGGCAAAGCACTTATTGAGAAATATGCCGTTAACATAGACCCTACCTTGCATAAGGAGGTAAAAGAGCGTTACGAGGCATTAAATCTTAAACCTTACGGAGGTTTCATCAATCCTGATATTGTGCCTGTTGAGAAAGACGGAAAAATTATCGACTATAAGATAATCTATAATTCAGACTTCCTCAAACAACAACTCGACTACGGAAAGAAATATGGTATCCTATAGATGATAGGACCTCAGTAAGTAAAAAAACAATGCACCCCAAAATCTTTGTCTGAATTTTGGGGTGCATATTGTTTTCACATTGGACTAAAGCATCTTTTCTTTTCTCGCTCTTTTTCTATATTGCGAAGGAGTTTCATCCGTTTCTTGTTTGAATACGGCACTTAGATACTGTCCATCAGCAAAACCACAATCTAAGGCAACATCTAAGATTGATTTGTCAGTATTCTCAAGCATCATTTTCGCAGCCTCCACTCTTAACCGACGGATATACTTAACCGCCGATGTTCCCAACAATTCATTCATCTTATTGAACAATGTTGAACGAGAAACATTCATATGATTTGATATCATTTCAATATCAAGAGCAAGATTTGACAGATTACTGTTTATGAACTTATTCAACTTCAAAACAAATTGTTCATCCGCAGCACTAAAGGTCTGTTCTTCGGACATTGAAAAGAAAAGAGATTGTGAATATTGACGTTTTATTTCATACCTATTCCAAAGTTGGTTCTTTATAACCTTATACAGCTCCTTGAAATCAAACGGTTTAGATAAAAAAGCATCAGCACCCAACTTGTAACTGGTCATTCTTACAATTGAATCGGCTCTTGATGTCAACAGTATTACAGGCAAATGACTGTACTCAATATTGGATTTAATATACTTACAGAGGTCGAAACCATTCATATTGGGCATCATTATATCACTGACAATAACATCCGGAAGACTTCCTTTAATTTTTTCTAAAGCTATCTGCCCGTCTTTTGCAACCAAGACTGTCTTAAACAGCGACTGATATTCACTCTTAATATATTCACGCAGATCGGCATCATCATCTACAAACATCAACACCTTGTCTTTGGTATTGAATGAATCACTTTCCGATTGCTCTTCATCCTTCTTCGTATCCTCATTCACCTTTTCTATATATGACGATAATAAATTATCACTAGAAAATTCAAAAGGGATATCAATATTGAAAATAGAACCTATATCGATATTGTGCTCCGCAGAAATTGAGCCACCTATGTTCTCTAACAACGTTTTGGTATATGAAAGCCCCAATCCGTATCCCGCAACATCATTATTCTCTCTAAAAAAACGTTTAAAAAGATCCTCAGGATTACATTTGAAACCACGTCCTTGATCTGCAACTGCTATTCTTAGATAATTCTGAATCTGCTTAATAGATATAGTTATAATACCTGAATCACTATACTTTATGGCATTTGAGATCACATTGTCAAGCGCCGTTTCCAAAACCTCAAGGTCAATATTTATCTTATTTATAGTAGAATCGGGTTCAAATTTCATCTCAAGTCTCTTTCTGTCGCACATCTCCTGAAACTCAATCAACTTATATGAAACCCATTTATTTATATCTAGTGTCTCAACTCTGTTTTTAAGCGAGAAATCACTTCTACTGCTACTTTCAAGTATCATATTTACCATATTGGTCATTCTTTCAATCTGAGAAAATATGCGCTCCAACTTAGCGTAATCATAATCCTCCGGAGTCTTATTATTCATAATATCCTTTAGAGGATTATATACCAAAGACAAAGGAGTTCGCAGTTCATGAGCAATATTGGTCATAAATGAGATTCTTGACTCTTTCTGTTTAGTAGCTTCCTCATAGAGGAATTGCTCTATCTTACGTTGTTTTACGTTATATCTGACACTGAAAATCAACCAAATGCTACATCCAATCAAGATTATCAGGACAATCAACACTTGTCCGGTAAATAATAAAGGAGCTCTTACTTTGAGATCAAGCACAGTAATAGGCTCACTCCAGCCTGTAATATCAAGAGTTTGCACTTTTAACCTATATTTTCCGGCTTTGAGCATAGTATTGTTGAATACCGGTTGAAAAGTAACTTTGGAAGAAACCTCCTTTCCTTCCTTCTCCATAATGAGTTTCATCAGAATTGGAATTGTAGGATCCTGCGTATCAACTGCCATTTCCATGACAAACGATTTATAACCGTTCGGCAGTGTCAATTTGCCTTTCTTAGGAAAAGGAATAGACTCTCCATCCAGAATAATAGAAATAGCCTGTATGCTTCTGGCAATCTGAGTTCTCTCTATCAACTCTTTTGTATCAATAACCAACAGACCTGATGTATTTGGAAAATATATTCTTCCTGTAGATGAACAAATGGCAAATGACCTCAAAAAATTTCCTTCAGGAATATCATCTTCTCTGAAATATACGAAATAACTGCCAATATCCTGCCGATATCTGTAAACTCGCCCTCCAATGCTTGAAAGCCATATATTATCTTCTGGATCAATAGTAAGAGCAACTATAGCACCACCATTCGACGTAGAAAAGACTTTTGATATCAGCTTCTTCTCAGGATCATAACTTAATAACTCGTCTGAATCAATAAACCATATTAATCCTTTGGAGTCTATCGTAAACGTTGTATAATCGTTTACTGTAGTATAAATCGGTTCACTTGACAGATCCGTATAATCTAATTTATATATAGTTCGTTTAGTGGCTATTATGGCATAGGAACTTCGTTCCATTACCTTTAACACTTTTTCTTGAATTCCGGTTTTTTCATTTGAACTGAGCTTAAATAATTCCAAGTTACCTGTTATTGGATTAAATCTGTAATTATTCCCTTCAACATTAAAAACCAAATAATTACCCTTATTATCCGGAGTTATTACTATGGAATCATTGTGCAAATCATATTTGAATTCCTTAAACACATCCATAAATGAATCCGATATCAAACCTCTGTTTTTATCAAAAAGCAAATAACCATTATGAACAGTCCCTATCAATAATCTGTTTTTATCGAAACTTTTTATTGAATTTATTCTCATGTTTTTTGTGCTGTTATATGATATGGTTATATCGGCTTTCTCATCATATCTGTTTATTCCACCTCCGGCAGTACCTATCCATATAATTCCGTCCCCATCGTCATAAGCTGAAAGTGCAACATCGTTTGATAAACTATTTTTATCATTCATATTAAGCTTATTAAGCATATAGTTACTACTGCTTCTAGCTATAATAAGACCATTATACGGAGTTCCAAAAACCACATCATGCCCTATTAGACACATTGAAGTAGACTCATCAAAATAAGGATTTGTTTTAAGTCCCACTTCACCGGTATGTTTTTTTATAATATACAAACCGTAGCCATCCGTTCCTACATAAACATCTCCATCTGGTAATTCAATCATACAAGTTATGTATTCACAATCCAATTTCGAATTATACTTTGAATATGAGGCTATTCTACTAAATCCGGATTCAATTGAGAAAACTTCAATTCCGCCCTTGTCATATACAATCCACAAATTATTTTCAGAATCTACAATAGATGCTTTGGAAACGATTGGATTTCTAATTATATCAATCTTCTTGATTTCTTTGTTTGTCAGATTAATTTTAAAAAGACCTTTATTATTATCTAGAAGCAACAAATCTTCACTTGTATTATTGGGCTTCAAAATCTTCGTAAACAGAAAATGATTTAGTTTATCAAACTTATAAACCAAACTCACAATACTTGTTTGAAAGCTATATCTCAATAATGAGTTCGTATTACTTTCGAAGAAATATGCATAATTACCGGACACTAAAAGACTGGTTGTTATTATATCTTTACCATTATATATTATGGGTCTGAAGAGTTTTTCTCTCAAATCATATTCAAACAGAAGATTTTCCGATGCAATCAACGTCCTTGAATATGAATAACAAGCTATATCGTTTACTCTACCTATTGTTTGTATAGAATCATTCACTCTGATTGACGAATATGGAATAATATTTCCATTAGAAATAGTGTTAAAACCTGCATCTGTTCCAACCCAAAGACATTTGTCAGAATAATTCTCTATTGTGCTGATCTCCTGAAAATTCAGCCCTTCTTTTGTAGAGATTTGCTGCAACTGCACATAATTAGCATTTGAAAACAACGGAATTGTCATCAAAGTTACCATGCAAAAAATCTTTTTTAGCAACAATCTTTGTTTAGGCATAATTTAGAATTGTTGAAATCTTTTCCAAACATACAAAAAGAGACTAATCTGCAAAAGAACAACAAAGAAAAATCTTATAATAATGTAATGAAAATCATTAAAAACCGATAATATGATGATTTTTGTGATGGTTTTTCTCATTTTTAATCAACAATTTGTTAGAGATAAACTCTTTTGGTCTATTACGTTATTAAGACTAAGAGATATAAACAGTCCATCAATTAACTATGATATTCCATTTAATCTCAATTTTCTATAAGAGATTCTTTAAAGAATTCCGATTATTAAAAAAATATAGTACCTTTGCAGTCATAAAACAGTGTGGAAAGATTTGGAGCCTTTTCGAAAGAATCTGCTCCGACAGCTTGCAACCACGGTAAAAAATGCTAAAAGTCATCTTCAAGGATAACGATAACATTCATATCATGACATAGCAAGCCCCATTGTTTTAAGCAATGGGACTTTTTTATTTACTCAAAATATGGCTTATTTATTTACATCCGAATCGGTGTCTGAAGGACACCCGGACAAAGTGGCGGATCAGATATCCGACGCTATCGTAGACGAACTATTGGCCTTTGATCCAAATTCAAAGGTAGCATGTGAAACTCTTGTCACTACCGGACAGGTCATATTGGCCGGAGAAGTCAAGTCAGAAGCTTACGTTGACCTGCAGGATATCTCACGTAGAGAGATAAACAGAATAGGTTATACAAAGTCCGAATACAAATTCGATGGAGACTCATGCGGAGTCTTCAGCGCTATTCATGAACAAAGTCCCGATATTAACAGAGGCGTTGAACGTGAAGACCCCATGGAACAAGGAGCAGGAGATCAGGGCATGATGTTCGGTTATGCCACAAACGAAACCGAAAGTTACATGCCTGTTTCCATTGCATTAGCCCATAAGATACTTCGTATATTGGCTGAAATACGTCGTGAAGGTAAAGTAATGACATATCTGCGTCCCGATTCAAAAAGTCAGGTGACAATAGAGTACGATGAAAACGATCGGCCTATACGCATAGACACAATCGTTATTTCCACTCAACACGATGAGTTTATTAAACCTTTGAATAAAACTCTCGAAGCTCAAATCAAGGCCGATGAACAAATGTTGGCTCAGATTCGCAAAGATGTTATTGAGATTCTAATGCCAAGAGTCGTTGATCGCATACATACGGAATATGTAAAGAAGTTATTCAATGACAACATAAAATACTATGTAAATCCTACCGGTAAATTTGTTATCGGAGGCCCTAACGGAGATACGGGATTAACAGGCCGAAAGATTATTGTCGATACTTACGGAGGAAAAGGAGCACACGGAGGTGGCGCTTTCAGTGGCAAGGATCCTTCAAAAGTCGACCGTAGTGCTGCATACGCGGCCCGCCACATTGCTAAGAACATGGTTGCTGCAGGAGTTGCCGATGAGATGTTGGTTCAGGTTTCTTATGCCATAGGTATTGCCAAACCAATCAATCTTTTTATAAATACTTTCGGTAAAAGCCATGTAAAAATGAGTGACGGCGAGATTGCCAAAAAGGTTGAAATGATTTTTGATATGCGTCCTAAGGCTATTGAAGATCGTTTGAAACTGCGCAACCCCATATACAGCGAGACAGCTGCTTACGGACATGTAGGTCGCAGGCCAAAAATCGTAACCAAAACCTTCACATCAAAGTATCTCCCCTCACGTATCCTTACCGTTGAACTTTTTACATGGGAGAAACTTGATTATGTAGATAAGATTAAGGAGGCATTCCGCCTTTAAAATCTTCACAAAAGTCGGATTTTTAGTTGTCAAACTATTAATTTAATAAAATCAGAAAAACAGCAATAATGGCGTATATTGCTGTTTTTCTTTATGTTATCCACATTAGCGCACCAACAAGGCGTTAATAGTTATGTTAATTATAAACAAACAAGAGAACAACCTATCTATTCTTTCACTACCTTTGCGCTCGAAATCTAGGAGCTAAGGCAAAGACCGAGTTCATAACCTGAGCTCACGGACGCAATGGAACGACACAACCGTAATAACAATAAAGATGAAAAAGAAATCAATCGCCGCTACAATGGTAGCTTTGTTCCTGACAGTTGGAGCAAATTCGGCAAAC
>CAYOGG010000012.1:0-18581 GCA_964403455.1 uncultured Bacteroidaceae bacterium
TTGCCTTGGACTATTCCTTGAGCTATAAAACCGATATTCTCCACTTGAGCACAGAGGTTTAGCGCTCCGTGTTCTACCTGTTGGATGATATCGGGAATTCCATCGGGACGATGTATGTCAACGAACTGGGTCTGCTGGTCTATGTATGTCTCATCGCGCTCAGGACGGAAACGCTCCCATACGTCTGAAAGACTAGAAGTGAGTCCGATAACGGTACCGGCTTGTATGTCAAAATCACCTGCGTCATACCATGCTCCAACTGTCAAACCGGGAATATGCTCATAATCCTTGTACTTGGTATAATTCTGGTTTCCCATCCTATAACCGTCATGCATCTCGTAGTTGAGAGGTGCCTGAATGGCATCGTCCATGTGAGAACGACCATGCCATACGCGATAGGCTTCATTGACCTCCATATGGTCCATCTGAACCGGTAGCCACACATCCATGGTGGTGTGCCATTTTCCTTCATATACATTTTTGTTGATGGGGAACGGATTGGTCTTTACATCATTATACTGTATATAGTATGTTCCGGGAGTAGTGACTGATGAAAAATCAATCTTGGCATACTTATAGCGTTTGTTGAATATGCCCCACTCTTTTACGTCGGGTTCAAGTACAAGTGAGCTCTTGCCATCTTCGCCAATCTTAAAGATCTTGGCTGTAGCCGGAATCTTATCATTTTTGTCCAGTTCTATAACAGAGACCTTCTTCTGAGCAGGGGTATAGCCTATCTGAGAAAACCCTACATTGGGTTTGCGTATCCAATTTGCGTCATAAGAAGGCTCTACGTACCACTCTAATACATTGCCTGTCTTTCCGGTAGGAATGAAAGAGCGCACTACAAAGGTTCCGTTCTGAGATAGGTTACGACCATCAAACAAAGCTATCTCAGAATCGGACTTGAACATAACCCTCAAATCGTCGTCTTCAGGTGCCAGTACTAAAGTATGTCCTTTGACCAATGGTGCCGGAACGATAAACTCATTACGGCCGCGATCATCAAACGTGGAGAGGCCGAAGAACTGTGTGATTTTCTCACTGTTGGGTTTCATAGAAGTGGAGCTTGACGGATAATGAGGGAAGAACTCAGACTGACCGTCTATTAGATAGGTCTTACCCATAAAAGTCGCGGGAAAGAACTCCAAATTGAGTCCGGCCTTTCCTTTGAGTTTCTCGGGTAAAGGTTTATCCATATTGACCGTCATAGTAAATCCTTTATCCTTCTGTGCTACAAGGATTGAGAATTCATAGTCATAATCCGGATAACGGAAAGTGACATTTATGGTCTGATTTGCAGCGTCAACCTTACGACTGACTATCTCAGGATAGATATCCCACTGTTCGGGGGTATTCATCAGACGAATTCCTCCGCCGGTAGCTGTACGTACTCCTCTCTGAATCAATTCCACTCCTGCTGTCTTCTCATCACAGAAGATTCCGGCATAGCGGTTTGAATAGACGAGCACATTGACTCCTCTCGTTTCGAAATACTCCAATTCATTAATCTCTAACTTTTGAGCCGATAAACTCAAACAGGCACTGCATATAGCAATGGCCCACATAAATCTCATTTTCATATTCGGTTAGTAAATTTTCAGGTTCAAATATAGTGAATCCAACAGAATTCTATCCTTTATTTCAAAAATATGTCAATTGGATTTAAAAAGCAATCAAACAAGGCTCTATGTAGATGTAAATATCTTTTATCATTATTCAAGGCCATTATAAGTGAGTAATAGTTTTTTTAAGCATTATATGATGACACGCGCGAAGAAAAATCCATCTAAAAGCAGTAACTTTGTGGTCTTATACAAAATGTGTGCATACAACTATGGCAAACGAAGTATACTTCACAGATCTGAGATCAACTCCGGGAAAAGATCTTCTTTTCAAACTTGAGAAACTGGTCAGAAAGGCAGGCATTGAAAAGTTTGACTGCAAAGACAAATTCACTGCTATCAAGATTCACTTCGGAGAACCGGGCAACCTGGCATTTCTAAGACCAAATTTTGCCGCAAGGATAGTAGATATTCTGACAAGCATGGGAGCAAAAGTATTCCTTACGGACTGTAACACTCTGTACTCGGGAGGACGTTCAAATGCCATTGATCATCTCAATAGTGCCATGCAAAATGGGTATAATCCGATGAGTGCAAAAGCTCAGGTGATAATAGCAGATGGATTAAAGGGTACGAATTATCGGGAGATTCAAATTGAAGGTGAATATTGCAAAGCTCCAAAGATAGGTGCTGCCATTGCAGATGCGGATGCCATAATATCCATGTCGCACTTCAAGGGGCATGAATTGGCTGGATTCGGAGGTGCTCTGAAAAACTTGGGAATGGGTTGTGCCAGCGTGGGAGGCAAAATGGAGTTGCATAGTTCTTCAAAACCGGTTGTTGACCGGGATAACTGCTGCGGTTGCAAACTATGTGAAAAGAATTGCGCTCATGATGCCATCCATATAGATGAACATCACAAGGCAGTTATCAACTACGAAAACTGTGTAGGATGCGGACAGTGTATTGCAGTATGCCAATATGATGGTGTAATTTCACCTAACAACGAGACATCAGTGATGATGAACAGGAAAATCGCCGAATATACTAAGGCCGTATTGCTCGACAAACCGCATTTCCACATAAACTTCATGCTGGATATATCCCCGGAATGTGACTGTTGGAACTACAATGATACGGCTATAGTACCGAATATCGGAATAGCAGCCTCTTTCGATCCTGTGGCTTTGGATACGGCTTGTGCCGATATGGTAAATGCTGCTCCGGTCATGAATACGGAGAATTCACTAACAGATAAGCTTAAAGGAGATCATGATTGTCATGGTCATGACAAATGGAAACTGATTCACCCCGATACCGATTGGCAGTCATGTGTGGAACATGCCGAGAAGATTGGTTTGGGAAGCCGTGAATACAAGCTTATTAAAATTTAAATGATAGATATTTGACAGTTAGATAAATAAATGAAAAAGAGAGTACTTGTAACTTACAATATGTTCCGTGCAGGATATGCAGAACTGATAGAAAAATACGATGTTACATTTCCACCTGAAGGAAAGGAGACTTTCACTTACGATGAAGTTTTCGAAATGATTCCCGAGTACGATGTGTTACAGTCGATGTTCAATTTCCCTGTTGACCGTAAGCTGATGGAACGCGGAAAGCCTCGTCTTCAATTGGTGAGTAACTATGCAGTAGGCTTTGATAACATTGATATTACGGCGGCTACTGAACTTGGTATTGTAGTTACCAATACCCCTGACCCGGTCACCGAACCGACGGCAGACATTGCAATGGGACTGATGTTAGCCGTAGCACGCCGTATAGCAGACGTAGACAAACGTTTGCGTATTCCAGGTGCACTACGCTGGGGACTGATGGAAAATTTGGGTTATTCACTATACGGAAAGACCCTAGGCATAATAGGAATGGGACGTATTGGACAAGCTCTTGCGAAACGTGCAATTGCTTGTGGAATGCATATTATATATCATAACAGACATCGGCTGGATTCTAGAATAGAAGATTTATATACAGCCACTTACGTATCAAAGTCTGAACTAATTAAACAGGCAGATGTAATATCAGTTAACGCTCCGCATTTTAAAGAGACAACTCACTTGATAGGACGTACGGAATTAGAACAGATGAAGCCTACGGCTATTCTGATTAACACAGCTCGTGGTCCTTTAGTAGATGAATTGGCTTTGGCGGAAGCACTGAAAAAACATAAGATCTATGGAGCGGGATTGGATGTCTTTGAATTCGGAGATAAAGTAAGTCAAGAGATTCTGGCTTGTGATAATGCGGTAGTGACTCCTCACCTTGGAACTCAGACTTATGATGTGCGTAACGAGATGGCGGAATATGTCTCTCGCAACATTATCAATTTTTATGAGGGCGGACCGGTATCAAGAGTAAATTAATCATGGCTACAGCATCCAAAAACGGACTTCTTAATAAGCTCGACGGAATTGAATCACGTTTTCAAGAAGTCAGATTGTTGATTACGGATCCTTCCGTAATCAGCGATATGAAGCGATATGTACGCTTGAACCGTGAATACAAGGATTTGGAACCTTTGGTAAATGCACACAAAGAGCTTATTAAACTGTATAGTAATATCAATGAAGCCAGAGAGTTGATATCGGTCGAGAAAGATGCCGATATGAGACAGATGGCTAAAGAGGAATTGGAGCAATGTAATGCACGGTTTGAACTTCTGGAAGAAGAGATAAAGCAGATGCTGGTGCCTACCGATCCACAGGATGAAAAGAACGTGATAATGGAGATACGTGGTGGTACAGGTGGAGATGAAGCAGCTCTATTTGCAGGAGACCTCTTCCGTTTATACACTAAGTATTGTGAGCAAAGAGGTTGGAAATTAGCGGTTTCCAGTTGTTCGGAAGGTTCATCCGGAGGCTTCAAAGAGATAATATTCAATGTTTCCGGAGACAAGGTATACGGCACCTTGAAATATGAATCCGGAGTACATCGGGTTCAACGTGTTCCGTCAACTGAGACTCAAGGGCGTATTCATACATCTGCGGCTACAGTTGCAGTTCTTCCCGAAGCCGATGCATTTGAAGTGGAGATAAACGAAGGTGAGATACGTTGGGACACATTCCGAAGCGGAGGTGCGGGCGGACAGAATGTCAATAAGGTCGAATCCGGTGTAAGACTCAGATATAACTGGAAAAATCCTAATACGAATGTGGTAGAAGAGATTTTGATAGAGTGTACCGAAACGCGTGACCAACCTAAAAACAAGGAACGCGCACTCTCCAGACTACGTACAATGATTTATGACAGAGAACATCAGAAATACGTGGATGACATTGCCGCACGTCGCAAGACGATGGTGTCTACAGGTGACCGCTCAGCTAAGATCCGTACTTACAATTATCCTCAGGGACGTATTACTGATCATCGCATAAACTATACAATATACAATCTGCCGGCTTTCATGGATGGTGACATACAGGACTGCATAAACCAACTTACTGTGGCCGAAAATGCAGAAAGGATGAAGGAAACAGAACTATAACACTGTAATTTAATTAGATATGAACAGAGAGGAATTGTTCCATAACATAAAACGTAAGAAATCATTTCTTTGCGTAGGACTTGATACTGATTTAAAGAAAATACCGGCTCATCTTCTTAAAGAAGAGGATCCAATCTTCGCTTTCAATAAAGCTATTATAGATGCTACTGCAGATCTATGCATCTCCTACAAGCCTAACTTGGCTTTTTATGAGAGCAGCGGATGGAAGGGTTTACGTTCACTATACCGCACCGTAGAGTACATTCGTGCAAACTATCCCGATCAGTTCATTATAGCGGATGCCAAGCGCGGAGATATAGGAAACACGTCAAAGATGTACGCTGAAAGTTTCTTCGATGACATGGATGCTGATGCAGTAACAGTTGCTCCGTATATGGGACAAGACAGTGTTACCCCATTCATGGGATACGAAGGCAAATGGGTGATACTATTGGCACTGACAAGTAATAAGGGTGCGGAAGATTTCCAATATTCTATCTGTGAAAACGGTAAGCCTCTGTTTCAGAATGTTTTGGAACAATCCAAGAAATGGGGTAGTGCAGACAATATGATGTATGTTGTGGGTGCCACACGTGCCGAGATGCTCTCGGACATAAGGAAGGTGATTCCTGAGAGTTTTCTTTTGGTTCCGGGAATAGGCGCTCAAGGCGGATCACTGGAAGATGTATGCAAATACGGAATGAACGACAGATGCGGATTGATTGTCAATAATAGTCGTGCCATAATATATGCGGATTCAACTACATCTTTCGCTGAAATTGCTCGTGAAAAAGCCTTGGAAGTGCAAAAGCATATGTCCGAATTCCTATAACATATTGTGTTTTGAAACTCTTTTTCATATATTTGCATTTACATTCGTTGCTTTGTTTCGAATGTAAAGTTTTGTTCTAGACTTTATCTAGTTGACAAGCTTATAAATAACTGACTAATTTCGATAATAACAAATGGAATTTACAGCCAAACAAATTGCAGAATTTCTGGAAGGTGATGTCGTTGGCAATCAAAATACCAAAGTTTCGAGCTTCGCCAAAATTGAAGAAGGTACTGAAGGTTCAATATCATTTCTATCTAACCCTGCTTATTATCATTGTCTTTACACTACAAAATCAAGTATTGTTTTAGTAAGCAAGGATTTCGTTCCCGAACAACCATATTCGGCTACCCTGATCAAAGTCGCCGATGCCTATCAGGCTATCGCCAAACTGCTTGCTCTCTATGAGTCGATGAAGCCAAAGAAAAATGGAATAAGTTCTTTGGCAAGCATATCCGAGAAAGCCATTATAGGAGATGACGTATATATCGGACCATTCGCCGTTATAGGTGATGGTGTTACTGTAGGAAATGGGACTCAAATATACTCTCATGTAACTCTTTTAGAGGATGTGAAAGTGGGTTCACAATGTATATTGTACCCTAATGTGACGATTTATCAAAGTTGCAAGATAGGAAATAATTGCATTCTGCATGCAGGTTCGGTAATAGGTGCCGACGGTTTCGGTTTCGCTCCCTCAGCAGACGGTTACTCAAAAATACCACAAATAGGTATTGTAGAGTTGGAAGACAATGTCGAGATAGGTGCAAACGCCTGTATTGACCGTTCCACAATGGGACGTACCCATATATGCAAAGGTGTAAAACTGGATAATCTGGTACAAATAGGACATAATGTAGAAATCGGTGAGAACACGGTTATGTCAGCACAATGCGGAGTAGCCGGTTCGGCCAAAGTGGGTAGCTGGAGTATGTTCGGAGGACAATGTGGAATAGCAGGCCACATCAAGTTGGGTGACAGACTGAATGTAGGTGCCCAATCCGGTATTCCCGGGTCGGAAAAAGGTGATAGGATTCTGATGGGATACCCGGCAATAGATCATAAGAATTTTGCCCGCTCTGCAGTGATATACAAAAAACTTCCGGAAATGTATACTCAATTGAATACTCTCCAAAGGGAGTTGGATACGCTTAAATCAAAACTCGAAGATAAGTAATGTAATATGTATAAACAGAAGACATTAAAAGATTGTTTTTCTCTTTGTGGAAAAGGATTGCATACAGGCCTTGACCTAATAGTGACCTTTAAACCGGCACCGGCCGATTACGGATATAAGATCCAACGTCTTGACTTGGAGAGCCAGCCTATCATTGAAGCGGTAGCGGAAAATGTCCGTGAGACTCAACGTGGAACTGTTCTTTTCAAAGGCAATACAAAGATAAGTACTGTTGAGCATGCTTTGGCAGCTCTCTACTCTGCCGGAATTGACAACTGCCACATTGAAGTAAACGGTCCGGAATTTCCGATATTGGATGGTAGTGCAATAGAATATGTGCAGAACATCCAGAAAGTAGGAGTAAAAGAGCAGGATGCACTTAAAGACTTCTACATTGTTAAATCAAAAATCGAGGTCAAAGACGAAGAGAGCGGTTCTTCGATAATCATGCTGCCGGATGAAGATTTCAGTGTAAATGTTTTGATTTCGTTCAACTCTCAGGTTCTTTACAATCAATATGCTTCTTTGGACAATATGGATGACTTCCCAAATGAGATTGCCAGTAGCAGAACATTTGTGTTCGTCCGTGAATTGGAACCGCTTTTAGGAGCCGGTCTGATTAAAGGAGGCGATTTGGATAATGCAATCGTCATATACGAACGTGAAATGTCTCAAGACCAATACGATAAGCTGGCGGAGGTTATGGGCGTACCGAAGATGGATGCAACGAAATTGGGTTATATAATGCACAAACCGCTGACATGGCCCAATGAACCTGCACGTCATAAGTTGCTGGACATAATAGGCGATTTAGCTCTTATCGGTAAACCCATCAAGGGCCGTATCATTGCTACAAGACCGGGGCATACGATAAACAATAAGTTCGCTCGTATTATCCGTAAGAATATCAAACTGAATGATGTACAGGCTCCTGCATATAATCCTTCTATTCCACCCGTAATGAATCTGGAACAGATTATGGCAGGTCTGCCCCATCGTTTCCCATTTCTTTTGCTGGACAAGGTAATAACTCTGACCGATTTATATGCAGAAGGCGTTAAAAACGTCACAAATGATGAGTTCTACTTCCAAGGACATTTCCCTGGCCATCCTATTATGCCGGGTGTGCTAATAATTGAAGCTATGGCACAATTGGGTGGAACTCTCGCTCTTCAGTATACAGAAGACCCGATGCAGTATAATCCGTTGTTTATTAAAATAGATAATGCCAAATTTCGCCACTCGGTATTGCCCGGGGATACTCTTCTAATGCGGGTTGTCCGAATATCACCTATCAGTCATGGAATATTGTCATTAAAAGGATATAGTTTCGTAGCAGATAAACTCGTTGCTGAAGCTGAATTTATGGTTCAACTAATAAAAAAGGAAAATTAATATATGATAAGTTCGTTAGCGTTCGTTGATCCATCTGCCCAGATAGGAGAAAACGTTGAAATCGGTCCATTCTGTTTCATTGACAAGAACGTTGTAATTGGAAATAATAATATTATCATGCCTCACGTGAATATTATGTACGGTTCACGTATAGGTAATGGTAACCAGATATTCCCGGGTGCCGTTATTGGAGGTATTCCACAAGATCTGAAGTTCCGCGGCGAGGATACTACCGCAGAAATCGGCGATAACAACCGTATACGAGAGAATGTTACAATAAACCGCGGTACAGCATCAAAGGGTAAGACTGTAGTTGGAAACAATAATCTCTTTATGGAGAATATGCATATAGCACATGACTGCCAGATAGGCTGTAACTGTATAATAGGAAACAGTACAAAGATCGCCGGAGAGGTTATTGTAGATGATCATGCCACAATAAGTGCAGCTGTTCTTATTCACCAGTTTTGCCATATAGGAGGATATGTGATGATCCAGGGAGGTTCAGGGTGTAGTAAGGATGTTCCGCCATTCGTTATGTGCGGACGTACCCCTTTGACTTACATGGGAGTAAACCTAGTAAGGCTGCATAGAGAGAACTATTCTTCAGAACTGATTGAGACTATTCATAATGCATATCGGATAATTTATCAGAGTGGTTTGAACGTATCTGACGCAATGGTTGAACTTAAAAAGGACCCTCTATCTATGAATCCTAAAGTTCAATATATCATTGACTTCATTGAGAACTCCACCAGAGGTATTATCAGAGATTAATAAATAATATTCCACATATGGTTTACAAATTCGTTATCGTTTCAGATGAAGTAGATGATTTCTTTCGTGAGATTCAAATCGATTCAGAAGCTACTTTCCTTGATTTGCACTATGCAATTCTGAAATCTGTCGGATATCCAGATGACCAGATGACTTCATTCTTTTTGTGTGAAGACAATTGGGAAAAACGTGAAGAGATTACACTTGAGGCTATGAACACCAGCTCTGATGTTGATAGTTGGGTAATGGGTACTACAAGACTAAATGAGCTGATTGAAGATGAAAAACAACATCTGATTTATATCTTCGATCCTTTATCGGACAGATGTTTCTTCATTGAACTTAATGAGATTATTACAGGGAAATCATTAAAAGATGCTGTTTGCTCGAAGAAAGGAGGACAAGCTCCAAAACAGACAATTGATTTTGAACAAGTCGCAAAGAATTCCACTTCACTTGATGTGGATGAGAACTTCTACGGCGACGAATCTTTCGATGCTGAAGATTTGGATACTGATGGTTTTGACATGGGCAATGGTGGCGAAGGAGATAACAACGTCAGTATTGATACCATAGATGACCTGTTTTAAGTGAATACTTTAGCTGTTATATTAGGACCTACCGGCGTGGGAAAGACTGAAACATGTCTATCCCTCGCCGATTTTTTTCATTCTCCAATTATATCAGCTGATTCCAGACAAATGTATTCTGAGATTCCGATAGGGACTGCGGCACCAAATGAAGCTGAAATGGCTAGAGTGAAACATTACTTTATAGGAAATCTTAAATTGGATGAATATTATAGTGCAGCTAAATACGAAGATGATGCCGTAAATTTAGCTAACACGCTATTCGCAGACCATAACCCACTGATAATAACCGGTGGATCAATGATGTACATTGATGCTATATGCAATGGGATCGATGATATTCCAACTGTCACTGATGAGGTCAGAAAAACGTTAATTGAAAGATATAATGAGTACGGATTGGACTCTTTGGCATCAGAACTGCGCCTATTGGATCCTGAATATTTCAAAGAGGTAGACAGAAAGAATCCCAAAAGAGTGATTCACGCTTTGGAGATATGTTATATGACAGGACGTCCCTACTCCTCTTTTCGCTCAGGCAAGAAAAAGACACGTCCATTTAATATTATCAAAGTCGGTTTGTCCAGACCGCGTGAAGAACTATACGATAGGATAAACAGGCGTGTTGATTATATGATTGAGAATGGTCTTGTTGATGAAGCTAAAAAAGTTTACTACAAACGTCATTTGAACTCTCTCAACACGGTCGGGTTTAAGGAGTTGTTTAGGTGGATGGATGGCGCTGTAAATAATGACGGCTCCCCATGGACTCTTGAGTATGCAATCGATAAAATAAAACAGAACAGCCGCATATACTCCCGTAAACAAATGACGTGGTTTAAGCGTGATGCCGAAATAAAATGGTTTCATCCTGATGAGACGGATGCTATAAAACAATATATTAAAGAAAGTATCCATGATATTGAAGCTTTATGATAATAATAACAGCCAAAGAGATATAGACAGGGTCCTGAATATTCTTAATGGTGGAGGTGTGATAGTGTTTCCCACGGACACTGCTTATGCTATGGGATGTCATGCTCTGAAAGAACGTCCTATCGAACGCATTTGTCGAATAAAAGGTTTGAATCCTCAAAAACACAGGTTCTCGATAATATGTTACGACCTTAGCAATATCAGCCAGTATGTCCGTATTGAGAATACTACTTTTAAGACAATGAAGCGTAATCTACCGGGACCTTTTACCTTTGTTCTTCGTGCAGGGAGCAGGCTACCAAAGATTTTCAGCAATCGTAAAGAGGTGGGTATCCGTGTTCCCGATAACTCGATAATAAGAGAGATATGCAGACAACTTGAATCCCCTATTCTGACGACAACAATTCCTTATGATGAAAAAGATGATATTGAATATCTAACCAATCCTGAATTGATCGAAGAAAAGTTAGGTGATGATGTGGACTTAGTCATTGACGGAGGTATAGGTGGATACGAATATTCGACTGTGGTATATTGTGTTGAAGATGATTTCGATATTATTCGTCAAGGAAAGGGTATTCTGATTTGACATTTGTACTCAAATATACCTATCTTTGATAATTGTTTTACTAATCTTATTTGAAACTGTTATCTAAAAAACCGATCACAGGCTTCATATAAAATGTTTGTTGATAATTTAAACTGCTTCTTAAAATGAAGAGACCTTTTATTTGTGTGCTTATGTCAATGTTCTGTGTGTTTGCTACCGGAGCAGATGGCAATATTACTCTGTCTGACATAATCTCAGGAAAATATAACCCAAAGAGTGTTCGTGAATTAACTCCATTATTAGATGGGGAACATTATCTGAGTTTAAGCGATGACAGTACATGTATAGTAAGATTCTCATTCAAGGACGGATCGGCTACAGATACTATTTTGAATCTTTCAATAGTAAAAGGTAATGATAATGTTAAACGTTTGGACGGTTTCATTGTCTCCCCTAAGGAAGACAGGATTCTGTTACAGACAGGTACAAAATGGATCTTTCGCCACTCTTTCACTGCTGAATACTACTTGTTTACCCCTAAGAACAATAAAATGGAACGGCTATCTGCCGGTGGAGTCCAACAATCTCCGAAATTTTCTCCTGACGGTAATGTGATCGGTTTTGTTCGTAATGGGAATATTTTTTTGGTCAAGTTACTGTTTAATAATGCCGAATCTCAAGTTACTAAGGATGGCGCCAAGGGTATTATTTCTAACGGGGTTCCGGACTGGGCTTATGAAGAGGAATTTTCTTTCACATCGGCTTTCGAATTCAGTGCAGACAGTAAATTGCTTGCATACGTTCGTTTTGATGAGAGCCTAGTAAACCATTTTAATATGCCATATTTCCAGACTTCAATAGAAAAGTCAGAATATGAGCAATCATTATTGGTCGAACAGCAGGTTAAATACCCTGTAGCAGGTGCTGCATGCTCAAAAGTATCCGTACATTCGTTTGACATAAAAAGCTCTGTAACACGCGATATTGACCTAAAGATAGACAGTAATACATATATTCCAAGAATACAATTCGTTGAAGATGAAGAAAATAATCTGTTCGTTTTCACTATCAACCGTTCACAAAACAAGTTGGAAGTTTACGCAGCAAATCCACGTTCCACAATGTGTAATTTGGTACTTCGAGAAGAGGATAAGCGCTACATTGAGACAACAGACTATATGGAGACTAAGTTCTATGGGAAAAAGTTCGTCATGCAAAGCGAGCGTGACGGCTATAATCATCTGTATCTATATAATACTAATGGTACTCTGATTCGTAAAATAACTTCCGGTAAATGGGATGTGCTGGCTTTCCATGGTTACGATGAAAAAAGTGGTACTGCATACTATGAAAGTAATGAACAGGATCCATATTGCAGATATGTTTACAAAGTCGATTCAAAGGGTAAGAAGACCTGTCTGACTCCTTCGAGCAAGTATAATAAAGCGGTTTTCAGTACCGGCAATCGTTACTTTATAAACACGGCATCCGATATTAATACACCACCTGTGATATCCACAATGGATTCCAACGGTAAACTTATCAAGATTATTGAGGATAATTCAGAGTTGACGGAACTTACTGCAAAAGACAGATTTGCAAAAAAAGAGATGTTCTCATTCAAGACATCGGAAGGTATTGAATTGTTTGGATGGATTGTAAAACCTTCAAACGCCGATGCTTCAAACCCCTGTCCTCTCATTATGTACCAATATAGCGGTCCTGGAGCTAATGAGGTAATAAACTCATGGGATGCCGGATTTTATGTCGGAGGATCATTTGAAAGTTTTCTGGTTCAGAACGGATATGCGGTTGCTGTTGTTGACGGACGCGGGACAGGACTTCGCGGCGCAGACTTCAAGAAGCAGACATATATGCATTTAGGCATTATGGAGAGCAAAGACCAGGTAGAGGCTGCCAAGTACTTAAGTACGCTGCCTTACATAGATGCCGAAAATATAGGTATTTGGGGATGGAGCTACGGAGGTTATAACACTCTTATGTCAATGAGTGAAGGTACTCCTGTATTCAAGGCCGGTGTTGCAATTGCTCCTGTAACTGATTGGCGTTACTATGATGCGCCTTACACGGAAAGATTCATGAAGATGCCTAAAGAGAATGGCGATGGTTATGACGAAGCATCAGCGATTCAAAGGATTGAGAATCTAAAAGGACGCTTACTACTTGTTCATGGTATAGATGACAATAACGTATTTTTCAGTAATACTACTTCTTATATCAATGCTCTTATTGAAGCCGGAATACAGTTTGACATGCAGGTTTATCCGGGAAAAGAACACAGCCTGACCGGGAACTCCACACGATTGCATCTATTCAACAAGGTTTTAGAGTTCTTCAACAGCAATTTGAAGTAACAATCTGTATACGTGCCACTTATCGTATCTACGATACAAAGTTCGGGTATCAGTTACGTCCTTATTTGTATATCAAAAATATACAAGGTGTTTTTGATATATCGGAAATCTGTCCATTGTAATCCTTGACCATCATTGTCTTTATATATTCATTGGCGGTAGTAAGTCCGGCAGCAATGCAAAACCTCGTATTTGGACGGCAGGACTTGACTATATCCGATATCATTTTGGAGTTTCTATATGGTGTCTCAATGAAAATCTGAGTCTGATCCTCACTATAGATTTTCTGCTCTAATCGTTTCAGGCATTTGATTCTCTCCTCCTGCTCTATCGGCAGATAACCGTTAAAGGCAAAACTTTGTCCATTGAATCCGGAAGCCATGACAGAGAGAATAATACTGGATGGACCTACCAGTGGAACTACCTTGAATCCCTTCCGCTGTGCTATAGCTACTACATCGGCACCTGGATCGGCAATTGCAGGACAACCGGCTTCAGAAATAACTCCAACTGACTCTCCCATATCCAAAGGTCTAAGCATCCCACCTATTTCACTTTCTTCTGTATGTTTATTAAGTTCTACGAATGTCAAGCTATCTATGTCTATGTTTTTATCAACTTGTTTCAGAAATCTGCGGGCACTCCGGACATTTTCAACGATAAAATGTCTTATACCGAGAATTACTTCACTGTTATATGAAGGAAGAACTTTGTCCGTCGGCGTATCACCGAGTAAAGTAGGAATGAGATATAGTGCGACTTGCATACGATGCAAAGGTAGATAAAAAAGGAAATGTTGCTACCTTTGCAGTATAAGATAAAAAAATGGATAACGACAATTTAACCATAAGCCTTTCAAACGGCATTGCCTGCAACCCTGAATATAGACTGAATAAACCAATAGATTTCTTTTTGAGTAAAGGGCAACAGTTGGCTATTATTGGTCCGAACGGAGCCGGCAAGAGTTTGTTAATAAATACCTTATTGGGAAAATTTCAATTAATGAACAATGAGACCGTTCATTTCTACGGTGATATTGAAGGTGGAGACATACGTTATATAACCTTCCGTGACAGTTATGGCAGTTCAGATGCATCGTATTACTATCAACAACGATGGAATTCAACTGAAATAGAAGACTCTCCTATCATATCAAATATATTTCCAAAAATCACCGGCAATGAATGGAAAAGACAATTATTTGAGTTTTTCAATCTATCATTCATCTGGAAGAAACAATTAGTAACACTATCAAGCGGTGAGATGCGAAAATACCAACTGGCTAAGTCATTGGCAGGATATCCAAAAGTGTTAATAATAGACAGTCCTTTCATAGGGCTTGATATCAGTACGAGAGAGGCATTGTGCAAACTCTTAGAAAGGCTGGCAGTAGAATCTAAGATTCAAATAATTACTGTCATATCAAGAAGTGAGGATATAGCACCTTTCATTACTCACGTACTCACTATCGAAGATAAAAAATGCGGTGAAATACAACCTATCAAGGACTTTCTATCACGTCAAAAGAATCATTTGACAAAATCCATACCTACAGCCGATATTAAAAAGATTATGAAATCGCTTCCATCTAATGATGTCAATTCGGAAGAGATAATATGCTGTAATAACGTTACTCTGAAATACAATAAAAGAGTTATCCTAGATAATCTCTGTTGGACAATAAATAAAGGTGAACATTGGGCATTATTAGGACCTAACGGAGCAGGAAAATCAGCACTATTGAGTCTGATTTATGCAGATAACCCACAGTCTTATGCGTGTAATATAGCTCTTTTCGGCAGGAAACGCGGTTCCGGAGAGAGTATTTGGGATATAAAAAAGCATATCGGTTACGTATCGCCGGAAATGCATCGCTCCTACTGCCGTCATATACAGGCACTGGACATAGTGGCATCCGGACTACACGACTCAATCGGTTTGTATAAAAAAATTACCAACGAAGAGCGTGAATCATGTAGAATATGGATGAAAGTTTTCGGAGTATGTGAATTGGAATCAAAAGACTTTTTCAACCTATCCAGCGGCGAACAAAGGATTATTTTGTTGGCAAGAGCTTTCGTGAAAAATCCTGCACTACTTATTCTTGACGAACCGCTTCATGGACTGGATGAGGATAATCGTACCCTGACGATGGAAATTATCAAAACCTTTTGCAGTATTCCCGGTAAAACACTGATAATAGTCACACATTATCCTGAAGAACTTCCATCGGAAATAGACCATATAAAAAATCTGACCAGACACGATGAATCCAAATAGGCTATCCAATTTTCATATATCTGAAAATCGTTTCTTTTGCTTAACATAGTAATTCCAGATAAGACTTAGTTTGCGTCTCTCAGGAATATCCTCCAAAAAAGTCTCTTGAAGAT
Organism: uncultured Bacteroidaceae bacterium; assembly: GCA_964403455.1. GTDB lineage: Bacteria > Bacteroidota > Bacteroidia > Bacteroidales > Bacteroidaceae > Colenecus. Next base: position 16,099 of record CAYOGG010000012.1, read on the forward strand.
TATCTATCCTTTTATCCAGAAAATTAGGTTTCATCTTGGAGAAATCCTTTCTAGCTTTAATTACTGCTTTTGCATCTCCTATATTTCCAACAACAATAAACATAAAAACAGCCACCATATCTAACCAATACCTAACCTTCATAACGTGTACCAACTCCCTCTCAGGAAGATTCTTATATAACATGAGCAGATTGTTTCTGAAATTCAGATATGTCTTATAAGGATTGGATTTATTGAGAGTCGCACCACCTACATGATAGACTACACTTTCCGGAATACACACTATTTTACGATTCCTACTTCTCAGTCTCCAACATAAATCTATCTCCTCCTGATGAGCAAAGAAATCATCATCAAGTCCACCGACAGTCCAATAATCGGCACTACGAATCATCATACATGCTCCTGTAGCCCAAAATATCGATTCAATGCTATTATATTGTCCTTCATCTTTCTCGATAGTGTTCATTACACGACCGCGACAATACATATATCCGTATTTATCCATAAAACCGCCACACGCACCCGCATACTCAAAACTATCACGATTTTTATAGCTCAAAACTTTTGGCTGACATGCTGCAACCTTCGGATGAAGATCCATATAATATATTAGCGGTATCAACCAACCATCGGTAACCTCGACATCAGAATTAAGAAGAAGAAAATATTCGGCTTCTATCTGTTTTAGAGCAAGATTATAACCTCGCGCAAAACCATAATTATTATCCAACTTGATAATTTTGATATCAGTAAACTTATCTTTCATCACAGATAAGGAATCATCTGAAGAATGATTATCGGCAACAACGATTTCAATACCCTCATATTGAGAATATTTAATTACTGTAGGCAAGAAACGCTTTAGCATGTCTCCTCCATTCCAATTCAGTATTACAATCGATAGTTTTATTCCCATACTTATTAAATGATTGATGCACTCAAAGCATCTCCCTTATCATTATAATCAGATAGTCTAACTTTAAGTATTTGATTGATTTGAGAAGGATTGGCATTAAGCTCAACTCTAATATAGTTTTTTGTAAAACCATGAGGCTTACATCCACGTTTGGGGTGTTCAATTAATACTTCTGATTCCTCCCCGATATGTGCGGAATAAAATGCCTTAGTTTTACTGTCAGATAAAGAGAGCAAAAGATTACTTCTCTCCTTCTTTATATTATCGGGTACAACATTCGGAATTCGCAAAGCAGCGGTTCCGGGACGTTCAGAATAACTGAAAACATGAAGCTGTGTCACATCGATATCTTCAATAAAACGGTGGGTATCCTCAAAAAAGTCGTCAGTCTCACCTCTCATTCCGACAATAACATCGACTCCTATAAATGCATCTTTCATGACACTCCTGATTCTATCCACCTTACTTGCAAACAACTCTCGTTCATATCTACGTCTCATTATCCGTAGAACATCATTCGAGCCGCTCTGCAATGGGATATGGAAATGAGGCATAAAAGCACGTGAAGAAGCAACAAAATCAATTATCTCATCGGTAAGTAAATTCGGTTCAATAGATGAGATTCTATATCTTGAAACCGACTCAACCTTATCCAGTTCCTTAATCAGATCTAAAAATGATTCTCCGGTACTCTTACCGAAATCGCCGATATTGACTCCGGTTATTACAATCTCTTTTCCGCCTTCCAATCCGGCTTGAGTAGCCTGAGCTACCAAATCTTTAATTGAAGCATTTCTACTGTGACCACGGGCATAGGGTACCGTACAATATGTACAATAATAATCACATCCGTCCTGAACCTTCAAAAAGAAGCGAGTCCTATCGCCTTTTGAACATGATGGAACAAAGTTTTTAATATCATTCGTACCTACTGTCAGAAAAATTCCCTGTTCCCTTTTATTTAGGTTGTTCAGATTTTCCAAAACTGCTCCTTTCTGATCTTGACCAAGCACAATATCAACTCCCTGAATCAATGCTACGGTATTTGGCTGAAGTTGACCATAACAACCTGTTACTACTATATAGGCATTTGGATTCTCACGAACAATCTTATGTATCGCCTGACGGCATTTCTTATCTGCAATCTCCGTAACCGAACATGTATTTATAATACAAATATCAGCATGTTCCCCATTTTTTACAGAACAGACCCCTACGGACTCCAATTGTTTTTCTATAGTTGAAGTCTCAGAAAAATTCAGTTTACAACCAAGAGTATAATAAACCGCCCTCTTTCCTTTTAGATAATCATAATTCATGTGACAAAGATAGTGCAAGCCGAGAGTAATGAAAAATAAACCTGTTTATTTTTCATTTTTTCAGTTCATATGATAGTCAGGAGACTAAGTCTCATGAATAGCATATGGGCTGAAAAATAGAAACGAACTCGTTCGTTTCATTACCGAGGCGTAGCCTATCTTAGACGAAGTCAAAGTAGTGCAATGCTTCGACGAAGTCAAAGTAGTGTAGCTTAGACGAAGTCAAAGTAGTGCAATGCTTCGAC
>CAYOGG010000013.1:0-18280 GCA_964403455.1 uncultured Bacteroidaceae bacterium
ATGCATTCTCAACAAATTCCAGTTCCTTTACATTCACCTCATTACGAATTAGCTCTTGAACAGGTTCAAGATGTTTTTTCAGCTCTCCCGTTGCCGGAATCAAGATCTTATTAAGTGGTTTGCGAACATTTATCTTAACATCATCTCTCTTACGCAGAGCAAGTACCATAGAAGTAATCTTCTGAGCAAGCTCCATACGTATTTCAAGCTCTTTGTCTATCAGCCTGTTATCAGAGACAGGATACTTAGCCAGATGAACCGAACAAGCCTTTTCGCGTCCGGTAGTTGAATTCAAGTCCAAAAACAATCTGTCCGCATAGAATGGAGCGATAGGAGCCATTAGACGAGATATTGTTTCCAAGCACGTATATAAAGTCTGATAAGCTGCCACTTTGTCTAAACTCATCGAACTACCCCAATATCGGTCTCTTGTCAGATGGACATACCAATTGGAAAGATAATCGTTAACAAAGTCCGTAATACGACGTCCTGCCTTTGTTGGCTCGTAGTCATCAAGATATTCATTAACGTCCTTTATTAAGGAATTCAACTCACTGATGATCCATCTATCGATAACGGGACGTTTCTCAATAGGAATCTCAGCCTCAGCAAAAGTAAAGCCGTCAACATTTGCATATTGAGCAAAAAACTTATACGTATTATGCAATGTTCCGAAGAACTTACGTACAACATCCTTGACACCATCCTCATCAAAACGCAGGTTATCCCAAGGTTGCGCATTGGTTATCATATACCAGCGTAAAGGATCACTACCGAATTTTTCTATCTCCGCAAACGGTTCAACCGCATTACCAAGACGTTTACTCATCTTGTTGCCGTTCTTATCCAGAACCAATCCGTTAGAAATAACGGCTTTATAAGCAACACTACCTTTCACCATTGCAGAAATTGCATGCAGTGTATAGAACCAACCGCGTGTCTGATCTACACCCTCCGCGATAAAATCTGCCGGATAGACACTACCGTTATCAATAATATCTTTATTCTCAAACGGATAGTGCATCTGTGCAAAAGGCATAGCACCACTGTCAAACCAAACATCAATCAAATCAAGTTCTCTCTTCAACGCCATACCGGTATCCGATACCAATATTATATCATCCACATATGGACGATGCAAATCAATTTTATCATAATTATCAGCAGAATAATCACCGGGAACAAAACCTTTTTCTTTGAAAGGGTTGCTCCGCATAAGACCTGCCTTAACCGACTTCTCTATCTCATTATATAACTCTTCTACCGAACCGATACAAATCTGCTCTCCACTATCATTCTTCCAAATAGGCAGTGGAGTCCCCCAATAACGTGAACGACTCAGATTCCAATCATTAAGATTCTCCAACCATTTACCGAAACGACCTGTGCCTGTAGATTCAGGCTTCCATTTGATGGTATTGTTCAAAGTCATCATTTTATCCTTGGCGGCAGAAGCTTTTATAAACCAGCTATCCAACGGATAATAAATAATAGGTTTATCCGTACGCCAGCAGTGAGGATAGTTATGAATATGTTTTTCTATCTTAAATGCCGTACCTGCCTGCTTCATCTTCATACAGATATAAACATTCAGGTCCTCGGCCTTGGAGGCCGCCGCCTCATCGTATTTTCCGTCAATATTATATTTGGGGTCATACGCATTCTTCACATAAGCGCCCTCGTACTCTTTATAAGCCTCCCTATAAACACAATCATTCACAAAATCCGGATCCAATTCATCCATAAGCCAATATTTTCCGGAAAAATCGACCATAGGACGTGTCTCCATCTTACGGTTAATCATATAGAGAGAGGGAATGCCTGCAGCCTTTGCTACAAAAGCATCATCAGCACCGAATGTAGGAGCAATATGAACAATACCGGTACCGTCTTCAGTAGTAACATAATCACCCGGTATAACACGGAATCCGCTATCACTAACCTTAATCGTATCGTTTTCATCCTTATAAACAGGTTTTACCCATTGAAAAAGCTGTTCATAATGCATACCGACCAAGTCGCTCCCTTTATATCGGCCTACTATGATGTATGGAATGATTTTATCTCCTTGCTTGTATGAATCCAATGAAACGGATGCTCCTTCAGGATTCAAATACGCCGACAGCCTTTCTTCTGCCAAAACAGCTGTAATCTTAGCTCCGGAATATGGATTGTATGTCCTCACAGCAACATAGTCGATCTTACCGCCGACACAGAGTGCCGTATTTGAAGGAAGTGTCCATGGAGTAGTAGTCCATGCCACAAAACATGCCGTTCCCCATCCATACATCTCAGGTTTGGGATCAGTCATACGGAACTGTGCAGTAACCGTTGTGTCCTTAACATCACGATAGCAACCGGGTTGATTAAGTTCGTGGCTGGATAGTCCGGTACCCGCAGCAGGCGAATACGGCTGAATAGTGTAACCCTTGTACAGATAGCCCTTCTCATACAGTTGTCTAAGAAGCCACCACAGTGTCTCAATATAACGATTGTCGTATGTAATATATGGATTATCCAAATCAACCCAATAACCAATTTTTTGGGTCAGTTCACTCCACTTCTCTTTATACTTCATCACTTCGATACGGCAATTTCTGTTATAATCATCAACGGAAATCTTCTTGCCTATATCTTCTTTGGTAATTCCCAGTTTTTTCTCTACACCAAGTTCTACCGGAAGTCCGTGCGTATCCCAACCGGCTTTTCGATTAACCTTATAACCGCACATAGTCTTATAACGGCAAAATGTATCCTTTATGGTTCTTGCCATTACATGGTGAATACCAGGCATACCATTTGCTGACGGAGGACCCTCATAGAATACGAATGAAGGACATCCCTCACGCTCTTCAATACTACGAGCAAATATATTATCCTTCAACCAATCATTAAGAACATCTTTATTTACCTTCGAAAGATCCAATTGGCTACGCTCCGCAAACTTATTATTCATCATTAATACATTTATTTTCAGGAGATTATACTCCAAAAATTAAACTTCACCTTATAAATCGGTGCAAATTTACTCTTTTTCGGAATAAGATGTATGGTAGAAAGGCTCTTAATTTCGTACCTTTGCATCAGAAAATCAAATAGAGCAATTTAATATGAAAGTTGCAATAGTCAAATACAATGCAGGTAACATCCAGTCAGTGATTCACGCCCTTAACAGGCTTGGTGTAAAAAGCCTGCTGACGGACAAAGAAGAAGAATTGAATAGTGCCGACAAAGTTATTTTCCCCGGTGTAGGGGAAGCAAGTACTACAATGAAATACTTGAAAGATCATAATCTGGATCAGATAATAAAAAATCTGAAACAACCCGTACTTGGAATCTGCTTAGGACAACAATTACTATGTAGTCACAGCGAAGAAGGCGATACGGACTGTTTGGGAATATTTGATGCACCGGTATTAAAATTCAGACCTACACGTCACGAAGATAAAGTGCCGCATATAGGATGGAACACCATTTCCGATTATAAGAGTGAGTTATATAAAGGATTTGTCAATCCCGAATACGTATATTTTGTACACAGTTTTTATGTACCGATATGTGACTGGACTATAGCAAGCACTGAATATATTGAAAATTTCAGCGCCTCATTACACAAGGATAATTTCTATTCAACTCAGTTTCATCCTGAGAAAAGCGGTGATACGGGTGAGATTATTCTTAAGAATTTTATTAACATCCGACCATAATGATAATAATTCCTGCAATAGATATAATCGACGGAAAATGCGTCAGATTAACCAAAGGTGATTACGATATCAAAAAAATTTATAGTGACAATCCACTTGACATAGCCAAAGGTTTCGAGGATGCCGGGCTGACCCGTCTTCATCTGGTCGATCTGGATGGGGCCAAGAGCAAACATATTGTAAACCATAAGGTATTAGAGAGTATCTCCTCAAACACCCGTCTAATTATAGATTTCGGTGGAGGAATCAAATCAAAAAACGATCTTTCCATCGCCTTCGAATGCGGAGCAGAGATGGTGACTATCGGCAGTACTGCAGTTACTTCTCCTGAGTTGATGACTGAGTGGATAGAGACTTTCGGATCGGAGAAGATAATATTGGGAGCTGATGTCCGTGATAACTTCATATCCGTAAACGGTTGGAAAGAGGATAGCCGACTCATGTTAATGGATTTTCTATCTGAATATACTAAAAAAGGAATCGAAAAGGTGCTTTGCACTGACATAAACCGAGACGGAATGTTACAAGGTCCTGCTGTGGAACTTTACAAATCAATATTGGCAGGCTATCCCTCCATGCATCTGATAGCCAGCGGCGGGGTAAGTTGTGTCAATGACCTGACAGAGCTGAAAACCGCCGGACTACCTGCGGCAATAGTCGGCAAAGCCTTTTATGAAGGGAAAATTTCCCTAAAACAATTATCCGAACTGAATAACTAACTCACCTACACCAATATTCATGCTTGCAAAAAGAATTATTCCATGCCTTGATATATGTAACGGAAGAACCGTCAAAGGCACCAATTTTGTAAATCTGAGAGATGCGGGAGACCCAGTAGAACTCGGTAAGATATACAGCGAACAAGGTGCTGACGAATTAGTATTTTTAGATATAACGGCATCCTTTGAAGGAAGAAAAACCTTTACAGAGTTAGTTGAGAGAATTGCGGCAAACATATCCATACCTTTCACTGTAGGTGGCGGCATATACGAGATCTCTGACGTAGAGAGACTTCTTAAGGCCGGTGCTGATAAGGTTTCGGTAAATTCAGCCGCCATAAAAAGGCCGGAACTGATTAATGAAATAGCTCATAATTTCGGCTCTCAGGTTTGCGTAGTTGCAATTGACGGCAAACAAACAGAGAACGGTTGGCGTTGTTTCTTAAACGGAGGAAGAGTTCAAACGGATCATGATCTGTTTGAATGGGCAAAAGAAGCAAATGAGCGAGGTGCAGGAGAAATTTTATTCACAAGTATGGATCATGATGGAGTCAAACAAGGATACTCTAATGAAGCTTTAGACAAACTCTCAAAAATGTTGTCCATACCGGTCATTGCGTCTGGTGGAGCCGGTACTATGGCACACTTCTTCGATGCCTTCTCCATCGGTAATGCGGATGCGGCTTTAGCTGCAAGCGTTTTTCACTTCTCGGAGATATCCATTCCCGAATTAAAACAGTATCTTTGCAATCGGAATATTCCTGTAAGAGTTTAATTATGCGATATATGAATACCGAAGAAAAATTTGAGATAGATTTCGATAAGATGGACGGACTTGTTCCTGCAATTATTCAGGACAATATCACACGTCGTGTCTTGATGCTCGGGTTTATGAATAAAGAGGCTTACGAAAAGACCTTAGAGTTAGGGAAAGTGACTTTTTACAGCCGCACAAAGAAACGTCTTTGGACAAAGGGCGAAGAGAGTGGCAACTTCCTTAACGTGGTAGAGATTCTAAGTGATTGCGACCAAGATACTCTGCTGATCAAAGCCCATCCTGTAGGCCCTACATGTCACACCGGTGCAGATACTTGTTGGGACGAAGACAATAGTTCGGACATCAACTTTCTGTCATATCTACAAGACTTCATTGCCGTACGTCATAAAGATATGCCGGAAGGGTCATACACAACATCACTCTTCAAGAGCGGAATAAATCGTATGGCTCAGAAGGTCGGCGAAGAAGCTATTGAAACGGTTATCGAAGCTACAAACGGAACCGATGACCGTCTTATCTATGAAGCCTCAGATCTAATATATCATCTGATTGTCCTGCTCACCTCAAAGGGTCATAGGATAGAAGAACTTGCCGCAGAACTTAAGAAACGTCACAAATAAGAAAGCCCCTAATAACATCTCACGCGTTTAGTGCAAGTATTAGGTATAATATGGACATAATAGATTATCGGAACGTAGAAATTCGCCAAGAAGATATGTTCGTTTTAGGCGATGTTACATTCACTATCAGTGAAGGAGATTTCGTTTACTTAATCGGAAAGGTAGGATCAGGCAAAAGCAGCCTCCTAAAAACCATGTACGGTGAATTGGATCCTATTTGCTTGGATTATAACAGCCATGCTATTGTCTTGGGACAAGACATGACCAAACTTAAGAAGAAACAAGTGCCTAAGTTACGAAGACAAATGGGCATAGTCTTTCAGGACTTTCAATTACTGACAGACAGAAACGTCTTCGACAATCTTTGTTTCGTATTAAAAGCAACGGGGTGGAAAGACAAAAAGCTGATGCACCAAAAAATAATGCAGGTACTTGACCAAGTAGGAATGGATACAAAGGGTTATAAAATGCCTCATGAACTCTCCGGCGGTGAGCAACAGCGCATATGTATCGCACGTGCACTACTAAATGACCCGAAATTGATACTCGCGGATGAACCTACCGGGAATCTTGATCCTGAGACCGGCCGACAAATTATGGAGATATTGAAAAAGGTCTGCGAATCCGGAACCACAATACTTATGATAACCCATAACCTACTATGGCCTACGGAATATCCCGGACGCATCTTCAAATGTGAGAATCGCAAACTTATATCAAATTCCGAAGAGACTGAAACAGAAGTCAAGCCGGAAACCGCAGCCGGTTCGGAATCCAAGGATATGAATACAATTGAATAACAAATAAATACCACAAAAATGAAAGTATTGAAATTCGGTGGTACCTCAGTAGGGAGTCCACAGCGAATGAAAGAAGTGTGTAAGCTGATAACCGATGACGGACAGCAAAAAATAGTAGTTCTTTCAGCCATGTCCGGTACCACAAACTCCTTGGTTGAGATATCACAGTCTCTATACGGAGGTAACAAACTCGGTGCTGATGAAGTTATTAATAAATTGCGTTCCAAATATGAAGGTCATGTATCAGAACTATATGATACTGAGGAATATAGAAAAAAGGTTTACTCTTTTATTGATGATAAATTCAATTTTCTAAAATCATTTTCCCCAGTAAATTTTTCTACAAAAGAAGAAAAAATCATATTGGCACAAGGTGAACTTATCTCTACATATATGGTTACAGCATATTTGCAGGAGCAAGGTATAAAAACAGCCCTGCTACCGTCTTTGGAATTCATGAAGATAGACGAAGATGCAGAACCGGAAATGAATTACATCCAAAATAATATCAATATTCTATTGGATAAAACGCCTGGAATGCAGATATATATAGCTCAAGGTTTTATCTGTCTTAATGCTGCAGGAGATATAGACAACCTACAACGTGGCGGCAGTGATTATACTGCATCTATTATCGGTGCTGCCATCAAGGCTGAGGAGATTCAGATATGGACCGATATTGACGGAATGCATAACAATGACCCGCGTGTAGTAGACAAGACAACTCCTGTACGCCATCTTCACTTCGAAGAGGCTGCCGAATTAGCTTATTTCGGAGCAAAGATACTACACCCTACCTGTATACAACCTGCTAAGACAGCTAATATTCCCGTTCTTCTGCTTAACACCATGCAACCGGAAGCATTAGGTACACTAATAAATAATGAATCGGAAAGTGACAAAATAAAGGCTGTTGCTGCAAAAGACAATATCACAGCCATAAAAATCAAATCCAGCAGAATGCTTTTGGCTCACGGTTTCCTGCGCAAGGTATTTGAGATATTCGAAACATACCATACTTCAATCGATATGATATGCACCTCGGAGGTAGGTGTATCCATGTCTATTGACAACACCACCCACCTATCTGAGATTGAATCGGAACTTAAAAAATACGGAGCCGTAACTATAGACAGCGGTATGTGTATAATCTGTGTTGTCGGTGATATGGATTGGGAAAACCTCGGATTCGAATCTAAGGCACTTGATGCTCTCAGAGATATTCCCGTACGTATGATATCTTACGGCGGAAGCAATTATAACATTTCATTCCTTATCAAGGAAAGTGATAAGAAAAGAGCTCTCCAGCGTCTGAGCGATGTACTCTTTAACGGTAAAGAATAATCTGATGCAGACTCCATATTATTATTATAACCTGAATATACTTGAACAGACACTTCAAGCTATCAAGGCCGAAACAGATAAGAGTGACAGCATGAGTGTTCACTATGCAATAAAGGCTAATGCAAACCCTTCATTGTTACCTCTAATTCGCAATTACGGACTTGGAATCGATTGTGTCAGCGGAGGTGAGATTCGTGCAGCTATAAATGCCGGTTTCGACCCCTCAAAGATAGTATTTGCAGGTGTAGGAAAAGCAGATTGGGAAATCGATCTGGCTCTAAGTCAATCCATCTCTTGTTTCAATGTAGAATCCGAAGCTGAACTAGATGTAATTGCCGAAAGAGCTGCAAAAGCAGACCGTATAGCTCATGTGGCCTTTAGGGTTAATCCCAATATTGATGCCCACACCCACGCAAATATCACTACCGGTCTATCCGAAAACAAATTCGGCATAGAGATACCTATGCTTGAGGATATCATATGTAAAGCCAACAAAATGGAATACATTTCATTTGAAGGAATACATTTTCACATAGGCTCTCAGATACTCACTGCTGAACCTTTTGAAAAACTTTGCGATACCGTCAACACACTTCAGGATAAACTTGAAACAAAAGGAATAACGCTTAATATAATTAATGTTGGCGGTGGACTAGGCATAGACTACGAAGAGCCTGAGAAGTGCCCTATTCCTGATTTCGCAAGCTATTTCAGTATATTCCGTAACCGCATCAGACTACGTAAAGGACAACAGCTACATTTCGAACTTGGACGTTCCGTGGTTGCAGGATGCGGAAACTTAATCACAAAAGTACTTTATGTAAAGAAAGGTACTACAAAGAATTTTGTCATTGTAGATGCAGGAATGACGGATCTGATTAGACCGGCCCTATACGGAGCTTATCATAAGATTATAAATCTATCTTCAAAAGGAGCTGAACAGAAATATGACGTAGTAGGTCCGATATGTGAATCCTCTGACGTATTTGTTAAGGAAGTTGAACTTCCCGAGACAAAACGCGGAGATTATTTGGCGATACTCTCTGCAGGTGCATACGGTGAAGTAATGGCTTCACAATACAACCTTCGCTCTTTGCCGGGCACCTCTACAACACTCGAGTTGGAATAGCATCCAAACAAAGTGACATAATAAATCCGTCGGTTACGATTTCCTACTCATAGCGAATTGATTCCGACGGATTTATTTTTGATATAATGGCCGAAGGTCCTATCAACATCAACAGTGATATCAGGAACATTGCAATATTGAGAATAAGTAACCAACCCGGTCTCAGTTCTATAGGGACACTATCCAAATAATAGTTTGCAGGATCCAATGGTAATATATGAGAATACTGCTGAATAAGACAAATAGATATACCTATAGCATCTCCTATCAGCATCCCTTTACCGATAATCCTTGCAGCCAGAATCAAGAAAATCTTTCTAATAGTCTTGTCATTAGCACCCAAAGCCTTTAGAATGCCTATTGTACGGGTACGTTCAAATATTATAATAAGCAATCCTGAGATCATGGTAAATCCCGCAATTCCCAGCATTAAAATTAATATTGCCCACACATTAACATTCAGAATATCCAACCAAGCGAACAAACCTCCGTTTAATTCGTTCATCGTTTCAATCAGATAAGTCTCTTCATTCTTGTCCTCATAACGATCCATTATCTTACGAACGGAACTATAACCTGTATCCAGCAAAGATTCATCGGATAATCTAATCTCCAAACCAGTAGCCTGTATGCTATCCCATCCGTTCAATCTTTGTAATGTATTGATATCGGTTATACCATAAAGCATATCATATCCCGAGAAATTAGTCTGATATACACCCGTCAATGTCATCTTACGAGCACGAACAGAGTTCTGCATAAAATAGACGTCCACCCTGTCTCCTATTTTCAGTTTCAGCTTTTCGGTCAATGTCTTTGATAACAACAGCCAACCACCGTTTAGCGAATCTTTCATATTCGGAATATAACCTTCAATAAGATATCGGTTCAAAAAAGAATAATCATATTCACTACCTACTCCCTTCAATAAAAAGCCCTGAAAAGAACTATCTGTACGTACAATTCCCGGTTTCTGAATAAAACGCTGCACATGTTGCACTTCCGGTAAGGATTCCAGTTCAGATAATATTTCCGCAGAGCAGGTCACAGGCTGTTCATCTGAGCCCATACTTGACTTATAGTTGGTAACCTGAATATGCTGAGTAAAATCTATTACCTTTTCTCTAACCTGTTCCTTAAAGCCGCGAGTCACCGCCAGAGTGATAATCATTACAGCTAAACCCAATGCAATACCGGTTGTAGCAATAATGATAGCAGGACGCGAACCTCCCCTGACTCCATCATCAGAACCATATAGTTTTTTTGCAATAAAACGTTCCATTTCCTAAGGATACATAATTAGTTACGCGAAGTTACTCCATTTGTCCCAATAGTTTCTTAAATTTGCTTGATTTTTGGTCTAATTCGGACTTTCATAATAATGGATAATCTAACTAATCAACTGATTGTATCAAGACTGACAGACATAAAAAAAAGTCTGCCGACCGAAGTCACATTGGTAGCCGTATCAAAAACCCATCCGGCAGATGCAATATTGACAGCCTATAATGCGGGTCAACGCATCTTCGGAGAAAACAAAGTACAGGAGATGACTCTCAAACAGAAACAGTTACCCCAAGATATAGAGTGGCATTTCATTGGACATGTTCAGAAAAACAAGATCCGTATGATGGCACCATACGTTTCCGTTATTCAAGGAGTCGATTCTTTTGACTCTTTAGAGGAGATCAACCGTCAGGCTTCCATATTTGGCAGAAACATCACTTGCTTGCTTCAACTTCATATAGCTACAGAAGAGAGCAAATTCGGATTTGTTCCATCAGAATGTATGGATATACTCGAAAAAGGAGAATGGAAGAAACTAAATAATATCACCATCGGCGGAGTGATGGGGATGGCAACCTTTACTGATGATATACAGCAGGTTTTAAGAGAGTTCAAAACGCTTGTAAATTTCTATAACACGGCAAAGAAACGTTTTTTCGCTGATGACAATAATTTTCGCACTATATCAGCCGGCATGAGCGAAGACTACGAAACAGCCATTCAAGCCGGTAGTAATATGATTCGTATAGGCAGCAATATCTTCGGTGCAAGAGATTACAGCAAACAATAATACCAATAAACTTATATTTCAGACTATGACTTATGACATTAGCTTAACATCGCTCATTAGCGATAGCCTCAAAAAGAATTGGAGTAACGAAGCATTCACTGACTATAAAGGAGATACCTTGCTTTTCAGAGATGTAGCACGTCGCATTGAAAAACTTCACATACTTTTCGAACAATCCGGTATCAATATTGGCGACAAGATAGCTATTTGTGGAAAAAACTCCTCAGATTGGGCTGTAACTTGTCTCGCAGGATTATCATACGGAGCGGTAATGGTACCAATTCTACATGAATTCAAAGCTGAGAATGTACATAATATAGTCAACCATTCCGAATCAAGACTTCTGTTCGTGGGAGAGCAGGTCTGGGAAAACCTCAATGAAGGTTCCATGACAGCATTGGATGGCATTATACTTCTGGAAGGTTGCCAAGTTGTAGTTTCAAGAAATGATAGACTCAGTGAAACTCGGGAACATCTCAATGAACTCTTCGGAAAAAAATTCCCTAAAGAGTTTCGTTCTTCGGATGTACATTATGTAGAGACCAAAAGCGATGATCTGGCAATGATAAATTATACGTCAGGTTCTACAGGTTTCTCAAAAGGTGTAATGTTACCATACAGATCACTTGTAAACAATCATCTGTTCGGTTGCCGCGCGATACCAAACGAGAAACCCGGAGACAACATCATATCAATGCTTCCAATGGCACATATGTACGGCTTTGCATTTGAATTCTTCCATCAGTTTTTGGCAGGATGTCATATTTTCTTCCTTACACGTCTACCCAGCCCGAAAATTATTTTCCAGGCATTCAGCGATATCAAACCTTCACTCATAGTATCTGTACCTCTTGTAATTGAAAAGATTATAAAGAAAAATGTATTGCCTAAGTTACAGACCACTCAAATGAAGATTTTACTTAAGGTTCCTATCGTAAATGATCAGATAAAGAAAAAAGTCTGCGAACAGATGATGCAAGCTTTCGGAGGTAATATCTATGAAGTAATTATCGGAGGTGCGGCTTTCAATCAGGAAGTTGAACAATTCTTGCATTCCATAAAGTTCCCATTCACTGTAGGATACGGCGCCACAGAATGTGGGCCTATCATTGCCTATGAAAAATGGAAAGAGTTTGTTCCCGGATCATGTGGAAAAGCTGCGCTAAACATGGAAGTCAGGATTCTAAGTAAAGATCCCGAAAATATTCCGGGTGAAATAATCTGTCGCGGACCGAACGTAATGTTGGGTTACTACAAAAACGAGAAACTTACCGAAGAAACTATTGACAAAGACGGATGGATGTATACAGGTGACCTCGGTATTATGGATAAAGAAGGAAACGTTTTCATTAAAGGACGTAGCAAAAGCCTCATATTGGGACCATCGGGACAAAATATATATCCTGAAGAAATTGAGGACAAACTAAATAACATGCCTTACGTAAGCGAATCCTTGGTTATTTCCGATAAAGATAAACTTGTCGCATTGGTATATCCTGACTTCGAGGAGACACTCAAGGAGAACATGAGTGAAGAACAAATCGCTTCTATCATGGAGCAAAATCGTATTGAACTGAATCAGGCATTACCTTCTTATGAGCAAATATCACAGATCAAGATATATCACGAAGAGTTTGAGAAAACTCCCAAGAAGAGCATAAAACGCTTCTTATATCAGAATGAATAATAAAAAAATTACGGGACCAAATGGCAACTCAGTACATAAAGGATAAAAGACTAAGTACAAAAGAGAGAGTAGATTTAAGCAATAGTAGTGTAATCGGCTTCTTCGAGGAAAGTTTACACAAAAACTGGGATCTGGAAGCGCTAACCGATTATCAAGGTAAAACGTTACTATACAGGGATGTCGCCGTTTATATTGAGAAGCTACACATCCTATTTCAATATAGCGGACTTCAACCGGGAGATAAAGTAGCCATATGCGGAAAAAATTGTTCCATGTGGGGAGTCTCTTTTCTTTCCGTTTTCACATATGGAGCCGTTCCTGTCCCAATACTTGCAGACTTCAAGCCTGACTACATACACAACATCGTCAATCATTCCGAAGCAAAACTGCTTTTCGTGGGTGACTCCGTTTGGCAGGGACTGAATCCTGATGAGATGAGCGCAATCATAGGAGCGGTTCTTATCAATGACCTATCATTAGTATTATCTCGTAGTGAGACGTTGACGGAAACACGTAATACTATAAATAAGATATTCGGTGAAAAACACCCTTATGAGTTCGGTACAAATAATATAAATTACTATCATGAGACTGATCCTAATGCATTAGCCATACTGAACTACACTTCCGGTACAACAAGCTTTCCAAAAGGAGTTATGATACCGTATAGAGCTGTACGTTGCAATCTAACATATGCATGCCGTACACTACCCATGAAAATAGGCAGTCGAACAGTATCCATACTTCCTTTGGCACACATGTTCGGACTTGCCTTCGAGTTCATGTATGAAATACTATTAGGATGCCATATACATTTCCTGACACGTATTCCAAGCCCCAAAATAGTCTTCATGGCTTTTGGAGAATTCAAGCCGAACCTAATAATATCCGTTCCGCTGGTAATTGAAAAGGTCGTCAAAACAACCATCTTCCCTCAACTTAAGAAACCGAAGATGAAAATAGCCATGCATATTCCTTTTCTCAGGACCAAGATAAAATCGGCCATACGTCAAAAGCTTATAGATGCATTCGGCGGTGAAATCATTGAACTTATTATCGGAGGTGCAGCACTAAGCAAAGAAGTTGAGGAATTCCTGATCAGCATCAAATTTCCGTTCACCGTCGGTTACGGAAGTACCGAATGCGCCCCATTGATTTCATATATCGATTGGTCAATCTATAAGCCCGGATCTTGCGGTCAACCTATAGATGGTGTAGAAATAAAGATATTAAGCAATGATCCACAGAAAGAGCCGGGTGAAATCCTAATCAAGGGCGATAACGTAATGTTAGGATATTACAAGAATCAGGCAGCCACTTCAGAAGCCATAGATACAGAGGGCTGGTTCTATTCAGGCGACATAGGGCTAATAGATGAAGAAGGTAATATCTTTATTAAGGGACGCAGCAAAAATATGATATTGGGATCATCCGGTCAAAACATATATCCTGAAGAGATTGAAGATCTCCTTGGTAATCTACCTTATGTATCCGAATGCTTAGTAGTCGAAAGAGATGGTAAATTGACAGCTCTTGTATTCCCTAACATGGAAGCCGTAAATAATGATGGTATTACCGAAGAAAAGATTAAAGAGATTATGGAGCACAACCGTTCCATTCTAAATGCCGGATTACCGGGATATGAACAAATATCACAAATAAGAATACTTACGGAAGGCTTTGAGAAAACTCCCAAGAACAGTATTAAACGTTTCCTCTATCAAAACAAGAAATAAAAAACCAATAAGGTAAATTTCTTGCAGTGCTTAAACTCAGTCGAGTTTATAGATAATTATTTGGTCCAAAGGACTGCGACCGGAGGGAGCACAAATAGAATAAGGTAAATTCTTGCAGTACTTAAACTCAGTCGAGTTTATAGATAATTATTTGGTCCAAAGGACTGCGACCGGAGGGAGCACAAATAGAATAAGGTAATTTCTTGCAGTACTTAAACTCAGTCGAGTTTAAGTACTGCAAGAAATGCTTTTTGAGGTACCTCAACATTCCCAATCTGTTTCATGCGCTTCTTACCCTTCTTCTGCTTCTCCAGAAGTTTTCGTTTACGCGAAACATCACCGCCATAACATTTTGCAGTAACATCCTTACGAACCTGTTTTACTGTCTCACGGGCAATAATTTTTGTTCCGATAGCCGCCTGAATAGCAATATCAAATTGTTGTCTTGGAATCAAATCACTAAGTCTTTCACACATGCGACGTCCTAAATCATAAGCATTGTCCACATGAGTCAAAGCAGAGAGGGCATCAACAGGTTCACCATTCAAAAGAATATCCAACTTAACAAGTTTTGAGGGTCGATAGCCTGCAGTATGATAATCAAATGAAGCATATCCCTTAGAGATACTTTTCAGTTTGTCATAAAAATCAATTACAATCTCACCGAGAGGCAACTTAAAATACAACTCAACTCTATTTCCTGATATAAATTGTTGTTTAACAAGCTCTCCTCTTTTATCCAGGCAAAGAGTCATAATTGGTCCGATGAATTCCGTGGTTGTAATAATAGAGGCATCAATAATAGGTTCTTCGATATGATCTATCATAGTCGGATCAGGCATCCCACTGGGATTATGAACTTCTATTACATCGCCTTGATTTGTATATACCATATACTGCACATTGGGCACAGTAGTAATTACACTCATATCAAACTCACGATCCAAACGTTCCTGAATAATCTCCATGTGAAGAAGGCCCAAAAAGCCGCAACGGAATCCGAAACCTAATGCCAATGAGGATTCAGGAGAAAAGCTCAATGAAGCATCATTCAACTGAAGTTTCTCCAATGAAGAACGAAGATCTTCAAACTCATCCGTCTCTATCGGATAAATTCCGGCAAACACCATCGGCTTTGACTCCTCAAAACCGTCTATTGCCGACATGCATGGACGTTCCACATGAGTAATGGTATCACCCACCTTCACTTCGGTTGAGGTCTTAATTCCTGAAATAATATATCCAACATCTCCTGTTGACATTTCTTTACGGGGGACCATGTCCATACGCAGTACACCCACCTCATCGGCATCATACTCTTTACCGGTATTGAAAAACTTTACTCTATCTCCCGTATGAATGGTACCGTTTATTATCTTGAAATATGCTATAATACCACGGAATGAGTTGAAGACCGAATCGAATATCAAAGCCTGTAAAGGAGCCTCAGGATCACCCTGCGGATGTGGTACACGCTCTATTATGGCTTGAAGAATCTCAGGTATACCCAGACCTGTACGGGCAGATGCACGTATTATGTCGGTTCGTTTACAACCCAGCAATTCAACTATTTCATCTTCCACCTCGTCAGGCATGGCACTTGGCATATCGCATTTATTAATGACAGGGATTATCTCCAAGTCATGTTCAATTGCCATATAAAGATTACTTATAGTCTGTGCTTGAACTCCTTGAGAGGCATCAACAACCAGCACTGCACCTTCACATGCTGCTATCGAACGAGATACTTCATATGAAAAGTCAACATGTCCCGGAGTATCAATCAGATTCAAAATATATTTATCACCATTATACTCATACTCCATCTGAATTGCATGACTTTTAATGGTAATGCCACGCTCCTTTTCCAGATCCATATCATCCAGCATCTGTCCGGAAGTAATATTGATGGTGTGGGTATATTCCAATAGTCTGTCAGCAAGAGTGGACTTACCGTGATCTATGTGGGCAATGATACAAAAGTTTCGAATCTTATCCATAGTAACTTATTATGGCGCGAAATTACAATTTATTAAGCGAATAATAAAACGAATCATAAGAAGCTGTTCCCAAATATCTACAATATTTTTTAGGAAGCCTATAAAAAAAGGATCTCGATATTGTTTATCGAGATCCTCTTAAATTTATCCGTAAAATCATCCATGTCATTTGAGAGCGAAGTAATCTTCATCCTCACCTTCTGTAACATTGATCTTGTCTTCTCTAAGCAACCAGCCTAAACCCAAGAAAAACTCCTTGTCCTTAAGTTTGGTAGCTTTCTTGATTTCTTTTTGGGAAAGTGCGTTCTTTCCTTCCAATGCATGCCATATGGCACCTGCATACTCACCTACCGATTCGCTAAACATATTCTCTGTTTTTAATTTACCACGAAAATAGGACTAAATATCAATAAGGTATACACCATGTAACATTAATTAACCTTATTAACTTAACAGGTACTATTATTTAAGACTATCCAAATATTCTGCAAATATTCTTGCCCCCTCTTCCACCATTTTAGCGCATGGCCTTTTTTTGTAGTATTCCTCGGTTCTGGCTTCAGGAATAGGATTAGTTGAAATCAACTGAGCTGCAAAAGAAGTATCTGCAGTCTTTGAATCAATAATAGTATTCCGTCCCGGACGTAACCCAAGAAGCTCTCCGCATATCATTGAACCGTTCCTCTCACGAAACTTGGCGGCCAACATCTGAACCACCTCATAGTTCAACTTTTTACCTTCAGCATCTCCGGGAGTAGTACTACCGCACTGCAGACCTGCCAAAATAAACATACCGGAAGCGGCACCGCAGACTTCACGCATCCTACCTATACCGGCTCCGAAAGATGCCGATATACGCAATGCCTGTTCGGGTGTCAAATCATATAAGTCTGCAAAAGCCGCAGTCACCGACTGAGCACAATTATATCCCTGTTTAAAAAGGCTAACTGCCTTTTCTATTCTTTCAGAAGAATCCAAAACTATTATATTATTCGCCATCCAAAGGACGCATGTTCGTATAAACTGCCTGAACATCATCATCATCCTCCAAGCGCTCAACTATCTTATCAATTGTCTCACGTTGTTCAGGAGTAACATCTTTCAGATCATTGGGAATACGAACAAATTCTGCAGCCTTAACTTCAAAATTATTCTCTTCCAGATATTTCTGAATAGCAGCATATGACTTTGGATCTCCATACAATGTAATTTCCTTTTCCTCTTCGTCAACATCATACTCGTCTTCAACCCCATAGTCTATCAGTTCCAAAATCAATTCATCCATTGCAACTCCTTTATCGGAAATAGTGAACTGACACTTATGAGAGAACATAAAATCCAAACTACCGCTTGTACCGAGTGTTCCCCCGAATTTGGTAAATACTGAACGGACGTTTGCCACAGTACGAGTGGTATTATCAGTCAAGGTCTCCACGAAAACTGCTATTCCGAAAGGACCGTAACCCTCATAGGTCATATCTTTATAATCCTTTTGGTCTTTGCCTAACGCATTCTTGATAGCGCGCTCAACATTATCCTTAGGCATATTTTCATGTCTTGCCGTAGCAATTATAGCACGAAGTGCAGAATTGTTGTCAGGATCAGGACCGCCGGTTTTTACAGCTATTGAGATCTGTTTTCCAATACGGGTAAATGTCTTTGCCATATTACCCCAACGTTTCA
>CAYOGG010000014.1:0-18255 GCA_964403455.1 uncultured Bacteroidaceae bacterium
AGCGTATTTGAAGAAAGAGATTTTTCCAAAAGCAGATACTGTCTGTATCTCTTCATAAGATTATCTAATTCCCTATTATCCATAAAAAGAGGTTCCGTTAAAAAAAAACTAACTAACTTCGCAGCGGATTGATAATTTCATCAAAGTTACAAAATAAAATGTCTGATAGACAAGTAGTGGGCTATACGGGAGAAGAATCTCTTGAGGAGTATATTTCAGCTCATATTGAGCCGGAAAGTTCTCTTTTATATAATCTCTATCGTGAGACCAACCTCCATCTGCTGAATCCGCGCATGGCTTCCGGGCATATTCAGGGGCGTCTTCTCAAAATGTTGGTGAGCATGATACGTCCTCGTACTGTTTTGGAGATAGGTACATTTACCGGATATGCCACATTTTGTATGGCCGAGGGCTTGCCTGAAGATGGTGTAATACACACTATTGAGATAGACGATGAGTTGGAATCCTTTATTGAAAAATGGATAAAAAAATCACAATTCATCGGTAAAATCCGGTTACATATTGGAGATTCCTTAGAAATAGTACCGACTTTGAACCTCAAATTTGATCTTATTTTTTTGGATGGGGAGAAAAGGCAATATGTAAATTACTATGAGAGATTTTTCGATTTTCTCAATCCCGGTGGTTATATGATTGCAGATAACACGCTTTGGGATGGGCATGTGGTAGATCCTGCTTATGATAAAGATGAGCAGACAGTTGCGATAAAAGCATTTAATGACAGAGTATGTAGCGATAAGAGGGTTGAAGTCTCAATTATACCATTGCGGGACGGACTTTCTATAATCAGAAAATTATAATTAGATTAAGATATGAATACAATGCGTCAGCAAAAGATCTCAAAACTTATTTATAAGGAATTGAGTGATATGTTTCTTCAACAAGCAAAGCTTTACAAAGGCATGCTTGTTTCGGTAAGTGCGGTAAAAGTAAGTAGCGACCTAAGTATCGCTAATGTTGCTCTTAGTGTTTTTCCTTCAGAAAAGGCGGCAGAAACTGTAAAAAATGTCAATGACAATGTCAAGGAATTGCGTTTTGATTTCGGTCAACGAGTACGCCATCAGTTGCGAATAATTCCTGAATTCAGATTTTTCGTTGATGACTCATTGGATTATTTAGAGCATATTGATGAACTTTTAAAAAAATAGGAAAGTTTGAATCTTTCGTTATTCATAGCACGTCGTTATCTCTTCTCAAAAAAGTCTCATAACGTTATAAATGTGATATCGGGAATCTCTGTTGCCGGTATTGCATTAGCCTCTTTTGCTCTGATTTGTGCTTTGTCCGTATTTAACGGTTTTCATGATTTGGTAGCTACTCTATTTACAGATTTTGATCCGGAACTGAAAGTCGTAGCGGTTAACTCAAAAGTTTTTGATTCAAAGAGTACGGCGATAGAGAATCTCTGTAATAGTTCTGATGTGGAAACTTATTCCTTTTCAGTAGAAGATCAAGCTCTTATTCAATATAAAAGCCATCAAGAGATTGCTGTAATAAAGGGGGTTGAAGACTCTTTTCATGATTTGGCCAATGTTGAGAAAACTCTTATCGGTTCCGGAATATTTATGTTGAGAGATGAGGTATGTGACTATGGAATAATGGGCGTCGGATTAGCAAGTCGTTTGGATTGTGGAATTCAGTCCGTCTCATCCTTTACTCTTTTTGTTCCCAAAAGAGGTGCTCGTGTTAATATGATAAATCCTGCCGCCAACTTTAATCGTGCACAGATTTTTTCTCCCGGAGTACTCTTTCAGGTCAATCAGCAAAAGTATGATGACAATTATGTTATTGTCTCATTGCAACTCGCAAAAAAACTTTTAGGCTATACGGATGAGGTCTCATCCGTAGAACTAAAATTGAAGGAAGGAGTTTCGATAAGAAAGGCCAAACGCGACTTTGCTTCAATGCTTGGTCCCGATTACAAGATATTGGATAGATATGAGCAGCAGGCTGATGTCTTTAAGATCGTGAACCTTGAAAAATTCATCACGTATGTATTTCTCACTTTTATCCTTTTCATCGCATCTTTTAATATCATAGGCTCATTGATTATGCTTATGGTAGAGAAACAGCAAGATTCAGTCTTGTTAAGCAATCTCGGTGCGGAAACAAAGACTATAAGTGAGATTTTCTTATATGAAGGATTACTTATATCCCTCTTTGGAGCACTAATAGGGCTATCTTTAGGGACAATATTTGCTTTTTTACAACAGAAATTCGGCTTTATCCCAATGGGTGCATCCGGAGGATTTGTAGTTGATGCTTATCCTGTCAGTTTAAAGTTTCGCGATATACTGTTAGTGCTTATTACGGTTTCGGTAGTAAGCTATTTATCTGTAAAGCCAATCAACAAGATTGCATCTCGTTTTATTAAAAGGAAAAACTAAATTACAGATATACTTTCCGCTTGAATATTCTCGTTTAAGAAAATAGAGGCAGTCGGTAGAAAGATGTCAGAAGCTTCAGTGGTCAAATAGCGGCAGGTACCGTTTTTTGTACATTTTGCATCCATCTCATTATGAACATTCAGATATTTGCGTAAGGAACCGGCTACGTATTCACCTTGAGAAATAATCTCAATTTCTTTTGGCACGTATTTTCTTATTTTATCATAAAGCAGAGGATAATGCGTGCATCCTAAGATTATGGAATCGATTTTGTCGTCTTTTGAAAGTAGATTGTCAACATGTCTTTTTACAAAGAAATCCGCACCATCTGAACGGAATTCGTTATTCTCTACAAGAGGGACCCAGATCGGACATGCCTCACCGTAAACCTTAATGTCAGGAAAAAGCTTATTGATCTCCAAAGGGTATGACAATGATTTTATTGTACCGGGAGTAGCCAATATTCCTATATGGCGCGTTTTGGTTATATTGCCAATACACTCTGCAGTAGGCCTGATAATGCCCAGCACCCTATTATCGGGTGCTATCTTTGGAATGTCATTTTGCTGAATATTTCTTAAAGCTTTAGCTGAAGCTGTGTTACATGCCAAAATAACCAAATGGCATCCCATGCCGAATAACTTGTTAACACATTGTAGTGTAAACTCATAAACTACCTGAAAGGATCTTGTTCCATAAGGTGTCCTTGCGTTGTCCCCAAGATAAAGGAAGTCATATTCCGGCATAACTTCTCTAATATGTGTCAGAATTGTCAAGCCTCCGTATCCTGAATCGAAAATCCCGATTGGTCCCGGTTTTTTCGGAAGATTATTCTCATTCATAACGTCTGTTATGCTATTTGTTTTTTATCATACGGGAATAAATCAATTACTTACGCAACTACTTATACCGCGTCTTTATTTTGATAAAGGTATAATCTTTTTTTCGTTGCCCAATGTATCTGAGGGTTCAATCTGACTTTCAATGCCAAGAAACTTATATACCGGATGAGAAATGTCAATACCTCTTTCGTTATTGATATATAGAAATGTTCCTTTTTCGGTATCTATTACCCAATCTAACTGCATATCATCACAAACCTGTTTAATGGCATTCAAGAGTTTGCCCTTCAGTGGGTCAAGCATCCTGTTTCTTTCGGCTTCAAGCTCACCGGAAACTCTGTTCTTGAATTCCACATTGTTATCCATTAGAAGTTGAAGCTCCTTCTGCCTCTTTGCTACAATGGTCGCCGATAATTGATTCTGATTTATAATGAAGTCGGTATATTGTCTATCGAATTCTCTTTTTGCCCTTTCGATCTCCTCCTTATAATCGGATTGTAGTTTCTGCAAATGCAGCTCTGCCTCCATGTATTCAGGCATAAGCTTTAAAGTATTGTTGAAAGCAATAAAACCGAATCTGTTTTGTGCTGTAGCTGTCATGCACGTAAACAGAAACAGTATAAGCAGTTGTAATTTATAAGTTTTCATCTTTTATTCACTTATGATTTTCCTTAAAAACAAGGGGAAACAGTACTTATGGTATTGTTTCCCTCTATAATAATAAATTTCAGGATTACTTTATCCCAAGTTTTGCCTTAACGGGTTCGGTGACATCTGTTGTTAATGTAGAACTGATGTATGGAACAGCTCCACCTGCTGCATCAAATATACAAATATATGCTCCCTCCTCTCCAACTTCTTGAACTGCTTTTATCAGTTTTGTGGAAATAGCACCCATCAGTTCTTCATATTTGCTCTGAAGAGTTGTTTGGCTGGTACTAAGGAATTCTGACGCTTTCTGTTGAATTTCCTGGAGCTCCTGCTCGCGGCGAGCCTTTATGTTATCAGGTAATGTAGATTCCTGAGCTTGATATTCAGTTACCTTTTTTTCATACTCATCTTGCAAATATTTAAGTTCATCTTTATATTGCTGCTCAAGTGTCTTTACCTCGGTTTGAGCCTGAGCAAATTCCGGCATCAAGGCAATAATGTCAGAAGAGTTTATATGACCGAATTTTTGTCCGAAAACAGATATTGGCGCTAATAATATAAGCGCGATAACAAGATTTTTTTTCATTATAATATTCATTTTATTTATTGATCGATTGTGTCGCAAAGATAATGCAAAGGAGAACAGAAGCCAAGTTTATATTTGGATTATGTCGAATGCAGCTTATCTTCGATAATTCCTCAAAGTTAGATATTTAATTCGAATATCCTAACTTCTGTAATACTTCGTTACTTATATCAATCTTCGGTGAAGCGTATATTATACTCGTTGCAGAGGATCTATCCACGACAACCGAATATCCGCTTGACTCGCAAATCTGTTTTGTGGCTTCATATATTTCATCCTGAATAGGGGCCATCAGACTTTCACGTTTCTTGTAAAGTTCACCTTCAGGGCCGAAATATTGACGTTTCAGTTCACTTGCGCTTTTCTCTTTTGCTACAATCTCTTCCTCCTTCTTGGTTTTCTGTTCTTCAGATAGGAACAAGGATTCATTCTGGTAATTCTTATATAGGGTCTGAGCTTCTAAAGAGAGAGCCTCGACCTCTGCCTGCCATTTTTTTGACAACTGGTTCAATTGTTCGTTAGCACGCTCATAAGATGGAATTTTATTCAATATGTATTCCATATCAATCAGAGCATACTTTTGTGCACTTGCCGATATGCCTGAAAGACACATCAGCAGAATCAATGTAAAAACTTTGCTAATCATACTTTTCATAACGCTCTTTTTTTATTTGTGTATAATAAATGTCGATAGTTAAAATTCCTGACCTAAAATAAAGTGTATTTGAGTACCTCCAGATCTCTTATCTCCAAATACGGGATCGAATCCGTAAGCCCAGTCAATACCCATAAGTCCGACCATCGGAAGAAAGACTCTTACACCGATACCGGCAGAACGTTTGATATCGAAAGGATTGAATTTTTTAATGTCTGTCCATGCATTACCGCCTTCCAGGAAGGCTAATGCATATATTGTCGTGGAATTTTCCATCATCAACGGATAGCGCAGTTCTGCCGTCAGTCTGGTATATGCGTAACCTTCTTTTCCATAAGGTGTAAGACTACCGTTGTCATAACCGCGTAGTCCGATAGTCTCGGTAGCATAGTTATATGAACCTCCACTCATGCCGTCACCGCCCATAAAGAAGGTTTCAAATGGAGATTTTTTATTCTTGTTGTAATGTCCCAACAATCCGGCGTCTGCACGTGTCATCAAAACCAAACACTTTTTACCGCTTGTCAGAGCAGTATAGGTTCTGCTTTTGAATTTCCACTTATGATATTCAATCCATTTATGTTTATCCTGTAATTCTTGCTGATAGTTTGCCGATTGATCGTCAGATGCTAAGTTGGCGTAGTCGAGGTTGTCAAACAGAGAATAAGGTGGAGTTGCCGATACTGAAAGTGAGAAACTGGATCCGGTTCGAGGGAACAGCGGATTGTCGGTATTGTCTCTGCCGACGGTCAAACTCAGATTAATATTATTGCAGGCTCCGTTCTGTATAAGAAAATAAGACCAATCTTTTAGATTATATCTTGTGTAAGATAGTTCTGTGTATAATGTAAAATAGTCATCAGGCCAGTGTAAGCGTTTACCCCAGCCTAAAGAAGCACCGAGAATCGTGATGTATTTGTCGGGGTCCAAATATGATTCGTAGGTATTATAATTACCATAGTTACCGTAACCATACATATATTGATACATATTCTGATAATATGAAGAATTATAATAATTGTCACTGACATCTGTTTGCTTAGAGAAAAACAAACTTGCCTGTAATGAGTTGGGGCGTTTACCTCCCAGCCACGGCTCTAAGAAAGAGACGCTGTAGGACTGGTAATATTGGCCGTTCGTTTGACCGCTTATTGAAAAAGTCTGACCGTCTCCCTGCGGTATGAACATGCGGTAATTGTCGCTCTTGTGGAATAGGTTATACATGGAGAAATTAGTAAATTTCAAAGCCACACGTCCAATTACTCCTGTCTGTCCCCAGCCTGCAGAAAGCTCAATCTGATCGTTTGCCTTTGATTCTAGGTTCCAATCAATATCAACCGTTCCGTCGCTTAAGTTGGGTTTTATCTGCGGGTCAATAGCCTCGGGATTGAAATGTCCCATCTGTCCTATCTGACGATATGACCTTTCAACTGCTTCTTTTGAGAAAAGATCGCCGGGCCTGGTATACAACTCACGTCTTACCACGTTTTCATATAGACGTTCATTTCCGAAAATATTAACGCGATTGATAGTATGTTGAGGTCCTTCCGATATACGCATCTCAAGGTCAATAGAGTCTCCTACTACATTTGCCTCAACAGGATTAAGTTCATACATCAGATAACCATTATTATAATAGAGATTACCTACGGCATCTTCATCGGATTTGGTACGTTCCTCTATTTTCTTCTGATTATACACATCTCCACTACGCATTTTGAGAATATCTCCGAGAGCTTCACTGTTGTATACGGTATTTCCAACCCAGTTGATATTTCTGATGTAATACTTGTCTCCTTCATCCAATGATAGGTATATGTCAACGGTTTTGTCATCGAAAGGTGCAACGCTATCTAGTTTAAGATATGCATCACGATAGCCCTTCTCATTGTAAAAACTCAATATTCTATCTTTATCCGCTATAAATTCTTCATCAACGAATTTCTTTGTACGGAAGAAGTCCGGAAGGTATCCCTTTTCATTGGTCTTCTTCATTATTTTTTTGATTGTTTTATTGTCGAAAGCTTTGTTTCCGGTCAGATATATGGCGTGTACCTTGATCTTGTCTTTTTTGTCAATATATACATCTACTATCACAAATCCTTCTTCGTCGATTTCATTACGTTGTTGTACTCTTACATCCGCATTCTTAAAGCCCTTTTCATCATAATATCTACGAATCAGCAATTCGGCTCGGTCTAACATGTTAGGGGTAATCTGACTCCCCCTGATAAGGCCAATCTTCTCTTCAATATCGTTAGTTTCACCTTTTTTTAAGCCATGATATACGATTTCCCTGATCTTTGGATTTTGTGTAAGATCAATTTCTAAATAGATCTTGTCTTCAACTATTTTGGAGGCCAATATCCTGACATTGGAAAAAAGTCCGTTTTTCCATAAACGTTTCATAGCATCGGATATCTCAGTTCCCGGAACGGAAATGCGTTGTCCTACTGAAAGTCCGGACAATCCGATCAGAACTTTTTCATCGAACATTTCCGAACTGGATACGGTTATCCCTGCAATCTCATATCTTTTTGGAGTACCGGAATATAAAATCACCGGTTTCTCTTCTACATTCTGAGCATTCGATAGGTTCTCGGATGAGTTTGCCAATGTGACTGATTCCTGAGCTGTAACGTACATGGGCAGCATTGCAAACCCAAGCAACAAGCTTAATATTCTTTTAAATACCATTCTATGATTCATTTAATTGTTGAGGAAACCTGCTCGCTTGTCAAACCGAAACGTCTTTCCCTTTGTTGATATGAATAAATTGCTTTGCAAAGTTCCTCTTTATTGAAATCCGGCCAGAAAGTTTCGCAAAAATACAACTCTGTATAAGCAGATTGCCATAACAGATAGTTGCTGAGACGAACCTCTCCGCCGGTACGTATTAGAAGATCGGGATCAGGCATAAAATTTGTAGTCATATTGTCTGAAATCATCTCTTCACTTATATCACCGGCCTTTACCTCTCCTGCTGCAACCTTTTCAGCTATACGTCTGGCCGCATCCGTAATCTCCCATCTTGAAGAGTAGCTTAGTGCAAGAACCAAACATGAACGTGTATTTCTTGAGGTCAACTCAATACATTCCTCAATTCTGTTTCTCAGAGTAGGTGATAATCTATTAAGATCCCCTATTACCCTGAAACGGACATTATTTTTCATGAAGATACCTTCTTCAATATTCTGGAATAGCAAATCCATTAAGGCCTTGACCTCTGTTTCCGGGCGATTCCAATTTTCTGTAGAGAACGTATAAAGAGTCAAATACCGGATGCCAAGTTCAACTGCAGCTTCGGTTATATTACGTACAGTATTCACTCCTTCCACATGACCTTCCGTACGCCTCTTGCCGTGAGATTCAGCCCACCTGCCGTTACCGTCCATTATTACGGCGACGTGGGTAGGGATTCTGTTTTTGTCTAATAGCTCTTGATACGACATATCTTGATTTCTTCTATTCATTATTACAATCACAAGGTTTTTTGAATATGTCAAAAGTCAAAAAAACCATAGTGAAACTATAGCTGTCCCTATTTTTCATACCTTTCCCTTTTGCAAGAAAAGGATCATTCAGACTATATCCTGAGACAAGTCCTGTAACATCTATTTTATCGGTAGTGGAAAATCTCATTGTCCATTCCATACCAACATTCACTCTTTCCGCCAACTTATATCGAAATCCAATGCCGACCGGAAAATTAACTGCAAACACATTTTCCAAAGGTTTAGGTGCAAAAGTGGTACCGATGCCTAAGGTATAGTATGGAGCTATTCTGTGGCAGTTATACAATGGGGGCATTCCATAACCTAAGAAACCCACTTCTATCTGAACTCCGAAATCGTATATAGTGCGACTGAAATGAATATCTTCACCGGGAAATTCACTCTTCATATATTTAGTGTCACCTTCGAGACCGGCAGCAGACAGATTTGCCTTTAATGACCATCTCGGATTAAAGTTATATCTTGCTACAATACCTGACATCCCGTTTGTGTTACGGAAAAGAGCACTGCTGTTGGCATCGCCCATATAAAAACTACCTCCTCCGGCAATACCTATTTCCATCATATAACCATCATCCTGTCCATTCATGTTTGAAAAACAAAATAATGCAATTACGGCGAATAGATATTTCACGGATTTAATCATCACTTTGCAAGTCTGTTAATAGCTCCGTAACTGAAGTCTCCTTCGTCTGTAAAGATCCAAATATAGCCATGCCCGTCTGTGATACCGGTAAATCCGATATCCCGGCCTTTCAGCCAATTCGGAAATTCCATATATTTATTCCAAGTGCAGTATCCATCGGCGAAATTTTCACAGTTTCTCCATGTAACACCATTGTCTGAAGATTGGAAGAAACCGTTTAATCCGGGTATTGAGCCGAAACCGTTTTGACTCTTTCCTCCAAAAGCAAAAATCTCATTGTCATAGTATATTATAGAAAGATTGTTCAAACGAGGACATCTAAGACTATTATGCGAAGAGTAAGTCATCTCCGTCCATTTGCTTTCTGTAGAGAGTTTTGTCCAAACAGACGCGTAGGGTTCGTTTGAGTCCTTGTCTATACCAACAATGATATTTCTGTAGACATTCTTGTTGGTAGGCAATGTATAACATAATCCTGAAATATAAGTATCGGGAAAAGATGTCGGAACATCTTGAACTGACGTCCATATCCTCATGTCTTTTGAACTGACGATTTTATTATCGGCTCCTATTGCCCACATATATCCGTCTGAGGTTTTTGTTCCATTAAATGGAATTAGTTGCTTGAAAGAGATGTTTGTATTAACCGGTACCCAATCCGAACCGTTTACGGAACCAAACAAAGAGCCGTCTTGCAATGTATAAAGAGTATCTCTAAAAAGAGATATACATTGGGTCCATTTTGTCTCATCCAATCCGTTTATTAATATCTTATTTCCGATTGTTTTTGACTTACAATCCAAACTTGTCATAGACATTCGACCGAGATTGTCCTTCCCGAAAATAAAGATTGAATCATTTTTCAGCAATGCGGTCTGATTAATCAGAACATGTGATACAGGTAAGTTGACTTTTTTCCATTTCATGGAATCCGGATGGACTTTATGAACATTTACTCTCACCTCGTAAACTCTTTTGTAGGTCAAATCTTCAGACCAAACGATAAAATTAGTGGTTTTTGAGAGATTTACGGAATCCGTTGACGTCCATAAAGTATCATTATATGTATTATCCAAGTGAAGGCTTCTGTATAAAACAACGCCGTTCGAGGCTATTGTCGTCAATACTGAATTCATATTGGAACCGTACGGAAGAGAATCGACATTAAATATTATATTGTTTTTTTGATCAATAGTCATGGGATAAAAAGTACCGGATGTTGAAATAGTCAATATTGTGTCATGACCGTTTTTATTGATATAGTCGCTTTTGTAATTGAAGGATCCGATGCTGAAGGATGTTATTGCAGCCTCAGAAGAGTACTCATATACATCATCGCTTCCAAGGCAGGAAGCCAACAGCAGCAATACTGCAGGAGAAAAATAGCTGAGGAATCTATTCATTTTCTATACTTAAGATTTATTATCCAGCAAAAATAGAAACAATTTCCTTGTGAAAGTGTCGAATATTGTTGTTTTATATTAAAGAGGAGTGTATTGTCTGCATTTTTAATCAGAAATGGTAAAATGGTTGTCATTGAAATCTATTTTTCAGTACTTTTGTCCCAAACTGTAATTCCACACAAAAATGAATAACGTCAATGATTTGATAGCCACAAGACTTTTAGAAATAGAAGCTGTCAAGGTTCAGCCGGACTCTCCTTTTACCTGGGCTTCCGGATGGCTTTCGCCTTTTTATTGTGATAATCGCAAAACCCTTTCTTTTCCTGATCTCAGAGGTATGATTCGAGATTCATTGTGTAAACTTATAGAGGATGAATTTCCGAGTTTTGATACTGTTGCCGGTGTAGCTACCGGTGCTATTGCACAAGGAGCTTTGGTTGCAGATAAACTTCAAAAACCTTTCATATATGTACGTTCTGCTCCAAAAGATCACGGAATGTCAAACCTTATTGAAGGACATCTTTTACCTGGCAGTAAAGTAATGGTTGTAGAAGATTTAATCTCTACCGGAGGCAGTAGTTTGAAAGCAGTAGAAGCTATTAGAAATGCAGGCTGTGAGGTGGTCGGTATGGTAGCTTCTTTTACATACGGATTCTCTGTTGCGCAGGACGCATTTGAAAAAGCAGGAGTAAAATTGAGAACTTTAACTGATTATAGCTCCATGTTAGCTGCGGCACGACGTAGCGGTTATATACGTGAAGAGAGTATGGAGACATTGAAAGAATGGCGTAATAATCCGTCCGAATGGGGAAAATAATATGGAAAAGATAGAGAGTAACATAAAGCAAATAGCCTACTCACAAGAGTCAGTATATAACAAACTCTCTGATTTTAACAATATAGGGAGAGTAATGGACCATATACCTTCAGATCAAGTAAAAGACCTTCAGTTTGATATGGATACCGTTAGTTTTTCAGTATCCCCTGTTGGAACCGTTTCGCTACGTATCATTAATCGTGAACCGTTTAAATGCATCAAGATGTCCACTGAGAAATCTCCTGTAGCTCTTACTGCATGGATTCAGATAGTGTCTGTCGAAGATTCTTCCTGCAAGTTGAAACTTACCGTTGAGGCCGATGTAAATCCTTTCCTTGCAAAGATGGTGGAGAAACCTTTGAGAGAGGGTATGGAAAAAGTCGCAGATATGCTTGCTTCAATTCAATACGATCAAATATAAGCCGATGAAACCGATATGGGATAAAGGGAAAGCAGTTAATGAGCTTATACAGCGTTATACTGTAGGACGTGACAAAGAGATGGATCTCATGCTTGCAAAGTATGATGTAATCGGTTCTCTTGCACATATAAGAATGCTCGAATCCATCGGGTTATTAAGTACACAAGAGCTAAATAAACTTTCCGGCGGACTTAAAGATCTGTTGGAAGTAATAGACCGAGGTGATTTTGTAATTGAAGAAGGTGAAGAAGATGTACATTCGGAGGTAGAATTACTCTTGACCCGTAAGTACGGTGATATGGGTAAAAAAATACACAGCGGTCGTTCCCGAAATGATCAAGTGTTGTTGGATTTGAAACTCTTTACTCGCGAACGTCTCAGACAAATCGTACTGTCAGTAAAATCCCTATTCGATATACTGATACGTCAAAGTGAAACATATAAGAATGTATTGATTCCGGGTTATACTCATCTTCAGATAGCCATGCCTTCGTCTTTCGGACTCTGGTTCGGATCTTATGCGGAGGCTCTCACTGACGATATGCTGTTCTTACGCGCCGCCTTTGATCAGAGCAACCGCAATCCGTTAGGCTCGGCAGCCGGCTACGGTTCTTCATTTCCATTGAATCGTCAGATGACTACAGATCTTTTGGGCTTTGAGTCAATGAATTATAATGTGGTTTATGCTCAAATGACCCGTGGAAAGATGGAACGTAACGTCAGTTACGCATTGGCTAACGTAGCCTCAACACTTTCTAAGCTTTCATTTGATGCATGTATGTATAACAGTCAGAATTTCGGATTCATTAAGTTGCCTGATGATTGTACTACCGGTTCCAGTATCATGCCTCACAAGAAAAACCCCGATGTTTTCGAACTGACACGAGCCAAATGTAATCTCATACAGGCTATTCCGCAGGAAATAACTCTAATGACCAATAATCTTCCTTCCGGGTATTTTCGTGATATGCAACTTACGAAAGAAATCTTTTTGCCGGCTTTTGATAGATTGGAGGATTGTATCGCTATGGTAGCTTACATGTTAGAAAACATCAAGGTTAATACTAATATACTTGATGATCCCAAATACGATGTAATATTCAGTGTTGAGGAAGTAAATCGCTTGGCTTGTGAAGGCATACCATTCAGAGAGGCATACCGCCAAGTCGGCGCATCTATAGAAGCAGGCACATTTGTTGCTGACAAGAATCTGCATCATACACATGAAGGAAGCATTGGAAATCTTTGTAATGACCGCATTTCTGCCCGTATGCAACAGCTTGTAGATGCTTTCCCTTTTAATCAAATAGATAAGGCTATTGATATTCTAACAGCAAAATAGAACCGATGAAATGGGGCCTCTGCATAATATTTACGGCTCTCCTCACATATAATTGTATAGGACCGACCAAGATAGACCGAGAAGAAGTCTTGGAGCGCAATAATCCATGTGTTACCTCTTTTGATTCTCTCTCTTCGCTTACTGTAGGAAATGGGGGCTTTGCTTTTACCGTGGACGCCACAGGTCTTCAGACCTTCCCTCTTAACTATTCAAAAGGAATACCTCTTGGTACGATGAGCGATTGGGGATGGCACAGTTTTCCGGATACCTCCGGATATATGATGTTAGAGACATATGCTAAAAGTACTCGTGATAAAAAATCCGGCTTATATTGTGTTGAGTTCCCAGATTCGGACAGAAGATCTCCTGCGGTAGAGTGGTTTAAAATGAATCCGCATCGTCTGCATCTTGGAACTATAGGATTCCTACTCCCTGATTCTATCACTCCCGATAGCATTAAATCGGTAAAACAAATTTTGGATCTTTATTCCGGAGTAATCAACAGTAGCTTTTCTCTTCAAGGCGAGAAATATGAAGTCACGACTCTATGTCATCCCGATTCGGATCTAATAGCAATCCGTGTTGATGCACGTCATCCGTTAGCTGTAAAGTTTAATTTCCCTTATCCTACCGGAGGTTTTGCCGATGATGCATGTGATTGGAGCAACTACAAAGATCATAAGACCTTCTTAGTTTCATATCAACCTTCAATGGCAATACTTAAACACACTATAGATGCAACCTCATATTATGTTAAGATTCAGTGGAGTGGTGAAGCATCTTTCTATCGTGATTCCACCAATAGTTTTGTCTTTACTCCGGTGTCAGGTTCTTATGAATTATGTTGTCACTTCTATTCGGAAGATCATATTGAATCGCATGACATACTTCCGACTTTTGATTATTGTTATAAAGCCAATGTCAAAGCCTGGCATAATTATTGGGACAAGGGAGGAATGATAGATTGTTCCGAGTGTTTGGATTCCAGAGCCATGGAGTTGGAAAGAAGGGTGGTATTAAGCCAATACTTATTGGCCGTTCAAGATGCCGGAGATTCTCCGGCACAAGAAACCGGATTGACCTATAACTCATCATACGGAAAATTTCATTTGGAGACTGAGTGGTGGCATCAGGCTCATTTTGCTTTATGGGGCCATCCGGAGAAGCTCTCCAATACACTTAATTGGTATTTTAAGGCTGAACCTGCGGCAAAGGCGATAGCCGATAGACAAAATTATATCGGGACGCGTTGGATGAGTGTCACGGATTTGAACGCAAGAGAGACTCCTTCTTCATCAGGCAGCTATCTGATATGGCAACAACCGATGTTTATATATCTGGCGGAATTGCTGTATCAAGCTGATCCATCCGATGAAACTTTAAATAAGTATTGGAATCTTGTTGAGGGAACGGCGGATTTTATGGTATCCTACCTGACATTTGACAATAAGACGGGGCATTATGAGTTATTAGGCTGTGTTCCTGCTCAGGAATCCATTCGTTTTGAGGATACACCCAATCCTCCTCTTGAGATAGCGTCGTGGAGTTATGCCCTTTCTGTGGCTCAACAGTGGAGACGGCGTATGAAAATGGACAAAATAAAACTATGGGATGACATAATTGAAAACCTGGCACCTCTTGCCTACGATGAAAACGGTAATTACTTAGCTGCATATAATCTCTACGGAAGTTATACCGATGCGATTTATATGACAGATCATCCTGCTGTTTTAGCGGCATCGGGACTCTTCCCTGCTTCTCCTCTTATTGAAACTCAGAAAATGACAACTACTCTCAACTCTGTGTGGAATGGCTGGCATTGGGATACCACATGGGGAAGTGATTATGCTCTTACAGCAATGTGCGCAGCCCGTACCGGAAACACCAAATTAGCAGTTGATGCGTTATTGAAAGAAGAACAATCCAATACATATCTGCCTAACGGACATAACTATCAGAATTCCGTTTATAGGGTATATCTGCCCGGAAATGGAGGCTTACTATCTACTGTTGCTATGATGTGTGCCGGTTGGAAAGGCAGTAAGGGAATAAATCCCGGATTTCCGAATGACGGAACATGGGACATCAAATGGGAAGGTCTAAAACCGTTGCCTTAATATGATGAAAAGAGCTATAATAGTATTGATTCTGATAGCCTCAACTATATTTATCTCCATCTCTTGTGGAGAGAAATTTTCGATATATTCCGAGAAATATCCGGTAAGATTCAGTTTTGATACATCTATTACTCCATATAATCAGGTGTTTGGTATGGGAGTATTTATTACTGTCAGATTATCCGATAATAATGTGTTAGTTACCTCTTCAGACGGTATTGAGTATAAGTATCCGCTCACGGAAGTAGATTTGCGAAACTTCCGTATGGGATTAGGAGGATTAATCATAGGTACGCCTTCATTAAACAATGATGAAATCTCAATATGGGCCTATGACCTTGCTTGTCCGATATGTGATCAGGCAAAATATCGTCTCAATATAGATTATTCCGGTATAGCTCACTGTTCTCATTGCGGAACAAAATTCGATTTGAATAATAGCGGATTTGTTGTCAGTTCATCTGTTAAAGACACGCGACCTTTATATCGCTATCCTGTTTTTCTCAACGGAAAGATTGTATCCGTTGCAAATTGATAGATCAATATTGCTGAAAGTGCCATTTTTTTTTTGCTAATAAGTCAAAACTACCTATCTTCGCACCGCATTTACTGCAACCTTTCTGCTCGAATGGTGGAATGGTAGACACGAGGGACTTAAAATCCCTTGGCCTTTACCGGCTGTGCGGGTTCGAGTCCCGCTTCGAGCACATCATTGGCGTTGTTTCCTTATCGAAACGGCGCCAATGACTTTTATAGAAGAAATGGATAGTAAAAATATAAATTAGAAGCTATAATGAAAAATCGAAGTGTTGTAGATATTATGCTATTCTGTTATTAACTTTGCTCGTTACAAGAATGTAGCCTGATGAATCTAAAAAAACTTTCTATGCTTTTCCTGTTTCTAACAGTGATGATGCCTGTCATGTCAGAGCAGTTGAAATACAACTTGTCAGTGTCAGTAGGATTTATCAACATCGGTATAGGAGAAAGTTCCATGTCGGATAATGTGGTCATCTATAATGGTGAATCGGTTAGAAGGCTTCAGATGACAATGACTTCTGGAAAGACAGCCGATGGATTATATCGGATTCGTGATACTATTACCTCATATAATTCTCTCGATGGAAAGAGCCTTTTTTATTGCAAAGTCACCAATGAGAATAACCGTAATGATCGTGAGACCGCACTATTCTCTTGTGAAGAGGGAGTTTATAAAGTGGAGCTTGTTGCTCGTTCAATAGACGGTCGTCTTTTGGATCACAATATAGTAAAAGAACGAGAGCGGATATACGATATGCTCAACATGCTTCAGTTTACCCGAAAAATGGACTCACACAACCTAAAGAAGGGAGATAGTGTGACACTACAAATGGTAAACGGAACCTTGGTTGTCAAACAATATATAGTATATGAAGGGGACAAAACCATTAAGGCGGATGATGGAAAAAGCTATGAATGCCATGTTATCTCTATCAGAGATAGAAAATACGGCGATGAAAGGGAGACCTTGAAAGCCTTTGTTACAAAAGACCAGGCTCATATACCTGTTCAACTAAATATAAAACTGAGTTTGGGCTATATAAAAGCCTTGCTGAAATAATAACGACAAAAGAAATAGAATATGAAGATAACAGAAAACAGATGGTTGGCAAGTCGCGGCTTCGGAGTTCATTCACCATGGGCATATCAATTGATTGAAACGGTCATAAATGAGAAACGCCCTTACTATGCTTATGACGATCTCTTTACTTTCTGGGAGGGGGCACCTCAGTATATGCCTCAATATCCTGAGAGTCGTGACAAATTACTTTTCCGTCTTACAAATCACATTCAGCCGCGTTTTATATTGGAAGTGGGTACAGGAGCCGGAGTCAGCACCGGATATTTTGCCTCTGTATCTACTAAGACACCTATAGTTACTATTGATGCCAAACATCCCGCTGTGAATTTAATCCGGAATAATTTCAAGACATTCAAACAAATAGATTATCGTATAGGTGATGTGTTGAAAGAAGTACGTCAGGTTCTTGATGCCAATCTCCAGTTGGATTTGGTACATATAGCCCATACAATCTTTTATAAAGAAGTCGTGGATATGGTATTACCTCATGTCAATGAAAACACGTTGATAATAGTGGAGGATATGGGTAAAAAAGAAAAAAAAGAATGGTGGAATCAGATAATCCAAGACGAAAGAGTGGGTGTAACTTTTAGAATGAAGAAAGTAGGGTTACTATTCTTTGACCTTAAAAAAAACAAACAACATTATGTGATATGAAGATATATACCCGTAAAGGCGATGACGGCACCACCGGTTTGGTAGGTGGGCAGCGTGTCAGTAAAGATGATGCTCGCTTAAACGCCTATGGAACCGTAGATGAGTTGAATTCCTTCATCGGACTTATGCACTCCTTCCTTGATGTCAATGCCGAGTCCTCGGAAAATATCCTATGGATACAGCAGAAACTATTCACTATCGGAGGATGTTTGGCTACAGATACTAAAACCACTACTCTGCCTGAATCATGTCAGATTCTTCATTCTGATGTAGAGCGATTGGAACAACTCATTGACGCTGCCGGAGAGGGACTTCCCTTGCAACGCACTTTTATTCTTCCCGGTGGAACTCAAGCGGCTTCTTATGCTCATGTAGCCAGAACTGTTTGTCGTCGTGCGGAAAGACTTATTATTTCATTAAAAAAAGATGAGATAGAGATTCCGGCTACGTTGCTTGCTTATATTAATAGATTGTCTGATTATCTGTTCGTTTTGGCAAGAAGAATAAATTATTTATCAAGAATAGAAGAAAAAACTTGGTAATTCTTTTGTAATTGACTTTTTTTCATACTTTT
>CAYOGG010000015.1:0-17553 GCA_964403455.1 uncultured Bacteroidaceae bacterium
TTAAATCCAATTCATTCTGAATCTCTGTTGAACGTAATTGGAACAGTTTATCCAAAAGATATGTATCTTCTTTATAGGTCAGTTTCATATTGGACTCTTCGCCCATTACGATATGAACTTTCTCTTCCGGCAAATATTTTACGACAGTACCGCAATCATCAGTAGAGACGAAATTAGGATCCTTCAACGCTGTTTGATATGCCTTTTTGATGATATTTTGTTTGAAAGCCTGCGGTGTTTGTCCGCATCTGAGATATTTCCGGGCAGGAATATTCTCGATTATCTCAAAGTTTTTATCTACTTGTACTATAGTATCCGTAGCGGGGATGGCGACGTCAATCGCATTTACAGATTTCATTGCTTCGATAATATCGTTGATAATCCTCTGGCTTATCAAGGGTCGAACGGCATCATGGAAAATCAGATTGCTGTCCGGTTCATCGTCATATGCATTGATTGCTGCAAGGCTGGATTCGTATCGTTCATTACCTCCTCTGAGAAGTTTGCGCGTTTTTTGCCATTTGTTATGCAATATAATGGATTCGACCTCATGAACATACATCTCGTTTATTACAATGGCTATTTCGTCTATGTTGGGATTGCGCTCGAAAGCGTCTACAGAGTGTTCCAGTACGGTCTTTCCTGCAACCTTGAAGAATTGTTTAGGAGTGGAAAGATTTGCTCTGGACCCGACTCCTCCAGCCAAAACGACAGCAATATTTCTCATATGGATTATTTTACCTCACTACCCGGTTTAACAGGTTTTTCAACTGTTGTCACAGAAAGTGTTCCGTCTATATCCAGCGCGCTGAGTATCATGCCCTGGCTTTCTATTCCTCTGATCTTGCGTGGAGCCAGATTAGCAATAAAGCAAACTTGTTTGCCGATAAGTTCTTCCGGCTTATAGTATTGGGAAATGCCGGAAAGAATGGTTCTGTTATCCAGACCGTCTGCTATTTTGAATTGCAAAAGCTTATCCGCTTTCGGTACCTTTTGACATTCAAGGACTGTTCCGACAC
This sequence comes from uncultured Bacteroidaceae bacterium, assembly GCA_964403455.1. Taxonomy (GTDB): domain Bacteria; phylum Bacteroidota; class Bacteroidia; order Bacteroidales; family Bacteroidaceae; genus Colenecus. The sequence continues at coordinate 1,020 of CAYOGG010000015.1, forward strand.
GTATATCCATCTTCTCAAACTCGGAATAGTCAATAACAGGCAGGATAGGGTTAGCCTTCTTTTCAGAAGTAACCTTCTTTTCGTTATCTTCTTTGGTGTTGAGCAGTTTTTGAATTTGAGCTTCGATAACATCATCTTCAATCTTCTCGAATAGAAGTTCCGGAGTATTTAGCTTATGACCTGCCTTCAATAGACCGATACTTCCCAACTCATTCCAGTCGAAGTATTCAATGGCAATCATTTTTCGTAGTTTTTCGCTGCTGAAAGGCAGGAAAGGTTCAAAGGCGATAGCAAGGTTTGCAACCAATTGAAGAGCTATATTGAGTATAGTTTCCACGCGTTTCATATCGGTCTTGGCAAGTTTCCAAGGCTCAGTATCAGCCAAATATTTATTGCCGATGCGTGCCAGATTCATAGCCTCTTTTTGTGCATCGCGGAATTTGAAGTTCTCAAGCAGCGATTCCAATTGTTTCTTGACGTCTGCAAAATCATTAAGAGTACTCTTATCGTAATCTGTAAGTTCATTGGCCGCAGGTACTACGCCGTCGAAATATTTCTGAGTCAGAACCAAAGCTCTGTTTACGAAATTTCCGTAAACAGCTACCAGTTCATTGTTGTTACGTGCTTGAAAGTCCTTCCATGTGAAGTTATTATCCTTAGTCTCCGGAGCATTTGCCGTTAGAACATATCTGAGTACATCCTGTTTGCCGGGGAACTCATCTAAATACTCATGAACCCAAACAGCCCAGTTCCTCGAAGTGGAAATCTTGTCATCTTCCAGATTCAAGAACTCGTTACTCGGAACATTATCGGGGAGAATGTAGCTGCCCTCAGCCTTTAACATCGCCGGAAATACTATACAATGAAAGACAATGTTGTCTTTTCCTATGAAGTGGACCAATCTGGTATCTTTATCCTTCCACCATGTTTCCCAACTGCCTTTTTCAGGATGTGCATCACATAGCTCCTTAGTATTGCTAATATAGCCGATAGGAGCATCGAACCAGACATATAAGACTTTTCCTTGGGCACCTTCAACAGGTACGGGAATGCCCCAATCGAGGTCACGGCTTACTGCACGTGGTTGTAGGCCCATATCCAACCAGCTTTTGCACTGACCGTAAACATTTGGACGCCATTCTTTATGCTCTTCAAGAATCCACTTGCTAAGCCATGACTCATATTGATCAAGCGGCAGATACCAATGTGTCGTCTCTTTCATTATAGGTTTGCTTCCGCTAATGGTACTTTTCGGGTTTATAAGTTCGATAGGAGATAACGCCGTTCCACATTTCTCACACTGATCTCCGTAGGCTTTATCGTAATGACAATGAGGACATTCTCCGGTTATGTATCTGTCCGCCAAGAACATCTTAGATTCTTCATCATAATACTGCTCATTGGTTTTTTGAATAAACTTTCCGTCATTATAAAGCTTCTTAAAGAAATCAGATGCTAATTTTGAGTGAGTTTCAGAACTGGTACGTCCGTATACATCATAAGAGATGCCCATCTTTTCGAAGGTTTCCTTCATCTGATAGTGATAGCGGTCGATTATTTCTTTTGGGCTTACACCCTCTTTTTTAGCGCGGATTGTGATTGGGACTCCGTGCTCATCTGAACCCCCGATGAAAATGACATCTTCTTTTTTTAGTCGGAGATATCTAACGTAAATATCGGCAGGAATATAAGCTCCGGCTAAGTGCCCTATGTGAATTGGCCCGTTCGCGTATGGTAGAGCAGATGTAACCAATGTTCTTTTGAACTCTTTCATATATTTTTCTTCATTTTTTTAGTTGGAACACATCACAACACGCAAAGTTACATCTTTATCATTATATATCAAAACCTATCTTTTAGCATTCATATTGGAACTTACGCTTGCTTCGGTAACTTTAATTGTATTACAATATCAAACAGTCGAAGCATAATTATCGTTATGCAAAATAGGATACGACAACATAATAATGTTTTTAGTGAATATCAAGCAGAAATATGTGTATCTTTGCTCGAAAGTAAATGGAAATATGTCGCTAAAAAACTTGCTATATATACGGCTATAAAGAACCGTAGCCGCTAGTCATAAATATGTGGCTTAACCTGTTCCATTTCAAACAAAGGTAGCGTAATAAACTTAAAGATGAACATAAGTTTGCAGACGTAAAAGTAATATGAATTAACCAATAATCATTTAATTAATAATTTTGAACAATGAGAAAAATAGTTGTTGTTTTTATCTTTTTGGCTTCATTCTTTGCGCTAAATGCACAATCAGTTGAAGGTGCTCGTAAGTTAAAAAATACTCCAACTCCCAGCGCCGGTTACGGTAAAGATCTTGGAGATTTTAAGAGCGGTATTTATACAATCGAAAGTGCAGGACTTACCCGTCAATACACCATTGACATCCCCAAAGACTACGATAAGAATAAAACCTATCGTTTGATTTTTGCGATGCATATGATGGGAGGAAACATGAAAACCATGGTTGACAATAACTATTATGGTCTTAAAACATATGCCGAAAGGGATAATGTTCCTGTTATTTTTGTAGCACCTGAGGGAAACTCCGACGGTTCACCTTGGCGTACACGTGATAACAAAGATCATATTTTCTTTGCCGATATGCTTAAATTGTTTAAAGATAAATTGAGCATTGATACCTCTCGCGTATTTTGCTGCGGCTTTAGTTTTGGTGCCATGTTTACTTACTCGTTATCATTGGAGTTTCAGCAAGATCTTCGTGCTGTAGCTTGTTATGCTCCGGCAAACTGGAATATATATCTTCCTGAAAACAAACACTTGCCTCTTGCTTATTTTAGTACAACAGGTACTCAGGACGGTCTTTGTAAGTATGTTAACTCAGATGAACGCAAACAAGGAGGTAAATATTGCGTATTGACACATATTGAGGATAATGGATTGAAACAATTACCTGAGATACCTATTGCAACAACACCTACTCATATCACTACAGAATTTAAAGGACTTCCTGCAGAGTATCCGGTAATGTTCGGTTCATTCATTGGTGGACATACCAATGAAGCTAAAGATCCCGGATCGGATGTCAACTGGATAGCAAAAGAAACATGGGATTTCTTTATGCGTTTCTAATTATTTCTATTGTTATATTTTATTTACCGTGCTCTGTTGATAACAGGGCACGGTATTTTTTTTCAGGCATTCCAACGCTCTCTATCCAAACTTCTGTAGCTGATGGCTTCTGCAATATGATTGGATTGAATTTGTTCCGAACACTCAAGGTCTGCTATAGTCCTGGAAACTTTTAATATTCTGTCATATGCTCTTGCCGAGAGATTCAGTTTATTCATTGCCATTTTGAGAAGAGACAAACTGCTGTCGTTTATTTTTGCGTATTTAGATAATAGTCCACTATTCATCTGAGCGTTACAAAATATGCTATCTTCATCTTTATACCTTTGGTTTTGAATAGCCCTGGCATGAATTACTCTTTTTCTGATTGAAACACTTGACTCCTCATCTTTTATTCCGGCAATCTTTTCAAATGGTACCGGAACAATCTCACACTGGATGTCAATTCTATCAAGTAACGGACCTGATATCCTGCTCAAATATCTTTGTATTGATCCGATATTACAGGTACATGCTTTGGTCGGATGGTTCAGATATCCGCAGGGACATGGATTCATTGACGCTATTAACATAAATGAGGCCGGATATTCAACACTGTATTTTGCCCTTGAAATCATTATTTTTCTATCTTCCAACGGTTGTCTTAATACTTCCAATACACTGTGGGAGAACTCAGGCATCTCATCAAGAAAAAGTACTCCGTTATGTGCAAGAGAGATTTCGCCGGGTTGGGCATTTGTTCCGCCACCGACTAATGCCACGCTGGAGATTGTATGATGTGGATGCCTGAAAGGTCTTTCCGTAATAAGACCGTTACCGCTGACCGTATAGCCTGCAACGGAATGAATTTTTGTTGTTTCAAGACTTTCCGAGACTGATAACGGAGGAAGGATAGATGGTAGGCGCTGGGCCATCATTGACTTACCGCTTCCCGGAGGCCCTATCATTATAAGATTATGTCCACCTGCCGCTGCAACTTCCAACGCTCTTTTGACTGATTCCTGTCCTTTAACATCGGCAAAATCGAACTCGAATTTCTTTTCATTCTTAAGATTCTCACCTAATTCTCCGGTGATAGGTTTTAGAGTCTCTATGCCGTTGAGAAAGTCGATTACCTCTTTGATATTGTGTGCCCCATATACATTTATTCCATCTACAACTGCAGCTTCCGATGCGTTTTGGTATGGTAAAATAATTCCCTTGAATCCTTCTTCCATAGATTTGATTGTTATCGGCAGTGCTCCTTTTATGGGAACAAGACCTCCGTCCAGGCTCAATTCTCCCATGATAAGATAATCTTTCAAGAGATTGTCTGATATTAATTCATTAGCCGCCATAATACCTATAGCTAAGGGCAAATCATATGCAGAGCCCTCTTTTCGAATGCCTGCAGGTGCCATATTGACTATGATCTGACAAGAGGGGAACCTGTATCCGTTAAACGATAAAGCTGAGATTATCCGTTCGTGACTCTCTTTTACTGCATTGTCGGGTAGTCCGACAAGGAAAAATTTAATGCCGCGAGAGGTATTTACCTCTATGGTTACAATGTAAGCGTCTATTCCTTGAACAGCCGCTCCGAGTATTTTTATAAGCATGGTATATAGAATTTATGTTTCTCATTTTCTGACTATTGGTTTTAAGATTCTTGAACTGTTTTGTTTGAGTTCTTTTTTCTGTCTGGATTTTAGATTTGGTCGTATGTTTTTATTCGAAAGTGTGGTATCCAACTGCTCAGTTATAGGTCTGAGAGAATCTCCTGAGGAGAGAATCCTTTTTTGTCCGGATAACAATATGTAGAATGGAAGCTTATCTATATTGAAGTTTCTTACAAACGAACTGTTCCAACCTTTTATATCTATAAACTGAGGCCAATCAATACTATCTTCTTCCATGGCTCTTTTCCATCTTTGGATATTTGTATCTATAGAAATATCGGCTATTATAAGCTCTTTATTTCTGTATCTTTCTTCAATCTCTGACAATCTCTTTCTATCGTGCCTGCTTTTTTCGTCCCATGATGCCCAAATATACAGTAATATATTATCGTCTTTAGTCAGTTCTTCAATAGTTTGTTCTTTTGCACTTGAGTCTGCAACTATAATATTAGGCAAGTAAATCGGTACGTTTTTCTCTGCAATTAATGTACCTTTAAGATCTGCAACAAAAGAATTATTTTGAACGGTACCGCTCATTTTTTTAAGTAAATCCATGATGGATTCTTTTTCAGCCCTATCATATCTAAGCAAATAATCATATATCAAATAAGGAGATATTTGTGATAACGGATCATTTGAGATAAAAGAATCAATCCTTGCTATTATTTGTTTTGCACAGGTATCGTTCTTGGCAGATATTCTAAATGCTGTAAGCTTATCATTCAAAGGACTTCCACCGATCAAGCAAAGACTGTCGGGATGTAATTTCTGAAGATGGCATGAAGTTCCCTTTTCCGCAAAGACCATCTCTTGAGAACCGTCGGAAAAATAGAGTATCAAAGGTAAAATAGTATCCGGAGTAAACGTATAGGAAAAAGTACCGTTTTCGAATCTTATTGTATCTGTATTTTCGAATCTGGTATCAAATCCCAATATGAGAATTGAGTCTCTTCCTTGACCGTAAACCTCTCCACTTAAAACAAACAAATCCTTCTGTTTGTTGCACGAAAAGCACAACAGACAGAGGATTAATATGTTTGATATTAAATGAAAACGGCTTATCATTGAGTATTCTGATATTTAAGAAAACTTATTTTCCTGCCCTCTTTCTATCATTTTCATTAAGAAGAATTTTGCGCATACGCATACTCTTCGGAGTAACTTCAACGTATTCATCGCTTTTAATATACTCAAGAGCTTCCTCAAGAGAGAATATTATCGGGGGAGCAATATGCGTCTTATCATCAGATCCGCTGGCACGCATATTTGTAAGCTGTTTAGCTTTAGTTACATTGATTACCAGATCCTTTTCATGGACATGTTCTCCCACAATCTGACCTGCATAAACCATCTCTTGAGGGTTTATGAAGAATTTGCCTCTATCCTGCAATTTGTCTAATGCATATGCGAAGACAGTACCGGTCTCCATGGCTATCATTGAACCGTTTGTCCTACGTTCAATATCACCTTTATAAGGCTGATATTCTTTGAAACGGTGTGCCATGATTGCCTCACCCTGTGAGGCTGTCAGTACATTAGTACGAAGACCTATAATGCCTCTTGAAGGAATGTCGAACATTATAATGACTCTGTCTCCTTGAGTCTCCATAGAAGACATATCGCCCTTGCGCTTTGTAACAAGATCAATCATTTTACTGCTGAAATCCTCGGGAACGCTAATGGTAAGTTCTTCAATAGGTTCATGTTTCTTTCCATCAATCTCTTTCATGATTACTTGAGGCTGACCTACCTGAAGTTCATATCCTTCGCGACGCATAGTCTCAATCAATATTGAAAGATGTAATACTCCACGTCCTGATACTATCCATTTACCGTCTTCTTCGCCGCGTCTGATTCTTAGTGCCAGATTCTTATCGAGTTCCAGCATCAGTCTGTCGTGAATATGTCTTGAGGTAACATATTTACCTTCTTTTCCGAAAAACGGAGAGTCGTTGATAGCGAACAACATACTCATGGTTGGTTCGTCAATGGCAATCGGTGGAAGTGGTTCCGGATTCTCTAAATCGCAAACAGTATCGCCGATTTCAAATTTCTCAATACCTACCAAAGCACAAATATCACCTGCTTCAACTCTGTCGGTACGTTTGCGTCCCATTCCTTCGAATGTATGCAACTCTTTTATTTTTACTTTTTCCTTACTACCGTCACGATGAGCTAGGGTATATGTCATACCTTCGGCTATTTTACCGCGGTGTACACGGCCTACTGCGATTCGACCGGTATATGAAGAGTAGTCCAAAGAAGTGATAAGCATCTGAAGATTTCCTTCTTCAGACTTAGGTTCCGGAATGAATTTTACTATGGCATCCAACAAAGCTGTGATATCATTAGTAGGATTATTGTAGTCCGTACTCATCCAGCCTTGTTTTGCAGAACCGTATAGAACCGGGAAATCCAATTGATCTTCAGTAGCATTTAGGGCAAACATCAAATCAAAGACCATTTCATATACCTCTTCCGGACGGCAGTTAGGTTTGTCAACCTTGTTTACTACTACTATCGGTTTCAATCCGATTTGCAGAGCCTTTTGCAAGACAAAGCGTGTCTGAGGCATGGGACCTTCAAAGGCATCAACCAATAAAATGCATCCGTCTGCCATGTTAAGTACACGCTCTACTTCTCCTCCGAAATCCGAGTGTCCCGGAGTATCTATGATGTTGATTTTTGTACCTTTGTAATTGATAGATACGTTCTTGGAAAGAATTGTTATTCCTCGTTCTCGTTCCAAATCGTTGTTATCAAGCATTAGTTCACCCTTGGCTTGGTTATCCCTAAACAGGTTCCCAGCCAGCATCATTTTGTCAACCAAGGTAGTTTTGCCGTGATCGACGTGCGCAATAATTGCAATGTTTCTGATGTTCATCTTTCCTATAAAAACGCCGCAAAGGTACACGAAATTTCTCAGAAATCTATTGTGTATTAGAAAATATGAAGTAACTTTGCACCCGCTAAAGTGATTTAGCACAGCGAGTTTTCACAATAATTACAGAAAAATGTATTTAGACAAAGAAAAAAAACAAGAAATCTTTGGACAATACGGAAAGTCCAACACGGATACCGGCTCTCCCGAGTCTCAGGTAGCTCTGTTCTCATACCGTATCTCCCGTTTGACGGAACATCTTAAAGAGAACCGTAAGGATTATAGCACAGAAAGAGCCTTAACTCAATTAGTCGGTAAGCGTCGTAATCTGCTTAATTATCTAAAGCAGCAGGATATTGAGCGCTATCGTGCAATTATTAAGGCATTGGGTCTTCGTAAGTAAGATCTTTGTGTTGAAAGAATGATGCCGCTCTTCCTTATTGGATAGCGGCATTTTTTTTATAACTTCGCAAATCAATATTATAAATTATGGAAGATATTTTTTCATCGTTACCTTATAAAGTAGCCGATATATCATTGGCTGATTTCGGTCGTAAAGAGATAGAAATGGCGGAAAAGGAAATGCCGGGATTGATGGCCTTGAGAGAAAAATACGGTGATATAAAACCTTTAAAAGGTGCTCGAATAACCGGATCCCTACACATGACTATTCAGACCGCCGTGTTAATTGAGACTCTTTATGTATTGGGTGCTCAAGTTCGTTGGTGTTCATGCAATATCTATTCTACTCAAGATCATGCAGCTGCTGCGATAGCCAAAGCCGGTAGCGCCGCCGTTTTTGCATGGAAAGGCGAGTCGATAGAAGATTATTGGTGGTGTACGGTGCAAGCTATTAACTTTCCCGAAGGTGGGCCGAATTTAATTGTAGATGATGGTGGAGATGCAACTTTGATGATCCATCTTGGCGTTAAGGGAGAAGATAATCCTAAAGCCTTGGATTATAAAGCTCAGTCATCCGACGAGCAAGAATTGTTGAGGATATTAAAATCGGTCTTATCCGAAAGGGGCAATTCCTATTGGACTCCGATTGCAAAAGGAATAAAAGGAGTTAGTGAAGAGACGACAACAGGAGTACACAGGCTCTATCAGATGGAACAGCGTAAAGAACTTCTGTTCCCTGCATTTAATGTCAATGATTCAGTGACAAAAAGTAAATTTGATAATCTTTACGGATGTCGTGAGTCCTTAGCTGATGGAATCAAGAGGGCGACAGATGTGATGATAGCCGGAAAGGTCTGTGTAATATGTGGATATGGAGAAGTAGGTAAGGGATGCGCCCAAAGCATGCGTTCTTATGGAGCTCGCGTGTTGATAACCGAAATAGATCCGATTTGTGCTTTACAGGCAGCAATGGAAGGCTTTGAGGTATTAACTATGGAAGAGGCTGCTTCTCAAGGTAATATTTTTGTTACTACAACGGGAAATATTGACGTTATTACAATTGATCATCTCAGAAAAATGCCGGACCAGGCTATTGTTTGCAATATTGGTCATTTTGATAGCGAGATACAGGTAGATGCACTGAAAAGAGAAAAGGGAATAAGATGCCTGAATATAAAACCTCAAGTTGACAGATATTTTTTTGCGGACGGACATAGTATAATTCTTTTGGCAGACGGTAGATTAGTTAATCTGGGTTGTGCAACCGGACATCCCAGTTTTGTTATGAGTAACAGTTTTACTAATCAGACATTGGCTCAGATGGAACTCTTTAAAAATAATTATGAGATTGGTGTATACATATTACCTAAACGCTTAGATGAAGAGGTGGCGAGATTACACCTTGAGAAAATTGGAGTCCATCTTTCAAGGTTGTCAAAAATTCAAGCCGACTACATAGGTGTACCTATTGATGGTCCGTATAAAGCTGAACATTACAAATATTGATGAGATGAAATATGTCTAGAGTTATTAATTCAATTTGTGTTTACGGTGCATCCAGTCCGAAGTTAAATCAATTATATATTGAAGATGCTGCGCTTTTGGGGAAAATGATTGCTAAGCAAGATATCTCTTTAATTACGGGAGGAGGGGTTATGGGGCTTATGGCTGCTGTACAAGAAGCCGTAATCTCTGCCGGAGGAAAGACTATAGGTATAATTCCCAAATTTATGGTTGATGCCGGTTGGATGCATAATGGTCTGACAGATACTATTATAACTAAAGATATGCATGAGCGCAAAGAATTAATGGCTAAAATGGCCGATGCCTTTATTGCGCTTCCCGGAGGTACGGGAACATTTGAGGAATTGCTTGAAATAATTACGTGGAAACAGTTGGGAATTTGTTTGAAGCCAATCATAATACTTAATACTAACAATTATTATGATTCTTTGCTAAAGCAGTTGCAGGAGTCTGTTCTGGAAGATTTCCTGGACAGTCGTTATTTAAAACTCTGGCAAGTAGCCAAGACCCCTGCAGAAGCTATTGAGTTAGTATTTTCTATGCCGGAGTGGGATAGTAACCTTAATAAACTTCCTTGATGATCTCTTTGAATGACATATTGAGTGTGTCTACCGATTCCAATTATGATGATTGGATACTTTCGGCTCTACTTTTGTCATTCATATTGATGTGCTTCTTGATAGGCCTTAATAGGACGGAATTCAGGAAAAGTATAAAATCATTGTTTAAATACAACGGTAAGGATGAGGAATTTGTCTATTCCTCTTTGGGTACTACCGGCTATCTTTTGATGATTTTACAAGTGAGTTTTGCCGTAGGTGCATCCCAATATGTTTTTTTTGGAAAGAATGTTGTTGATAACCCTGATACTTTTAGGGTTGTAATAGTATCATCACTTATCGTTTTTTTTATATTATTCTTTAAAGTGAATATATGTAATTTTGTAAATTATTTTTTATACAAAAGAAGATTGATGGTAGTAACTCCCCATCTCTGGACGGGGTTTTATATATTATCGGTTTTTACATTTGGCTCCTTTCTTTCAATAATATCAATCATATTCTTTTTGTTTAGTTTACCGATTGGCATTGGCAAAGCTCTACTGATTATCATAGCTCTCGTAGTTGAAGCTTCAATAATAATTAAATCATACAGAGTCTTCTTTAGAAAAAAGATTGGTCTTCTGATATTTTTTCTCTACCTTTGTACACTCGAATTTGCACCGACTGTTGCAGTTTGGTTGCTGGTAGGGTAGGTTAAGAAGTTCAATTTAAAATTTTCATACTTTGAAAGTAAAGAAAATTCTAATATCGCAGCCGCAGCCGGCTACGAGTAAATCTCCTTATTTCGACATAAGTGAGAAGTTTGGAGTGGAGGTTGTTTTTAAACCTTTTATCAGAGTTGAAAGCCTTCCGGTTAAAGAGTTTAGACAGCAGAAGGTATCTATTTTGGATTATTCGGCTGTAGTTTTTACCTCACGTCATGCAGTGGATCATTTTTTTAAGCTCTGTGCCGAACTTAGAGTGAATGTACCTGATGATATGAAGTATTTCTGCATTACCGAGACAGTTTCTCTGTACATACAAAAATATGTACAGTACAGAAAACGTAAGGTGTTTTTCGGTACAACAGGTTCTGTGGATAGTTTGATGGTTCCAATACTGAAGCATAAGACAGAGAATTATCTTCTTCCCGTTTCAACTGTTCATACCGGGGAATTAAAGGCCCTTCTTGACTCAAACGGAATCAAACATTCGGAGGCCGTTATGTATAGAACTGTAAGTAATGAGTTCGATCTTGAAGAATTGAAGGCTTACGATATGATAATCTTTTTCAGTCCTTCAGGAATAGAGTCATTAAAAGAGAATGCTCCGAACTTTGTACAAGGGGATACAATAATCGGCTGTTTTGGTGCAACTACGGCAAAGGCAATAAGAGATGCGGGTCTTAGATTAGATGTTGAGGCTCCTATTGAGGGTGTCTCTTCCATGTCTGCCGCAATTGAGCTTTTCTTGTCAAAAAATAAGTAATAAAGACTATTTTGGGCTTGTGTATATTGGTTATCCAATGTACGGCAAGCCCTCTTTGTCAATGTTAAGAAGATATACTTTTAAGAAGGAAGAGAGATTGTGTAGTAATTCGATAATTACAAGACTTTTTTCTGAGGGGAACAGATCTATCGGTTGTTTTCCGATAAGATTGGTGTTTCTTGTTCTTCCTTCGGACAAATCCAAGAGACCTTCATTACTTATCAGTGCTCCAAAACGAAACTTTAAACATGCAGTTGAAAGGAATCGTATAAAACGCCAAATTCGTGAAATTTATAGAGTTTCAAAAGGTCCCTTGATTGATATTCTTGAAAAAAAAGATATTGGACTTGCAATAGCTTTATTGTTTACGGATAAAAAGATTTGGGATTCAAAAGATTTAAAACCCAGGCTTCTAACCGTATTGGATAATCTGATTAAGTCATTAGATTCAGATTCGGAAAAATGAAAGATAATTAGATATGACATTTAGAGATGACTTACCAATAGTTAGATCTTTGTATCAATTGATTTCAAGATTGTTATCTTGGTTATTATTGATTCCAATATATATATACCGGTATTTCATCTCTCCCTTGACTCCACCTTCTTGCAGATTTACACCTACGTGCTCTCAATATGCTATAGAAGCTATAAAAAGACATGGACCTTTCCGCGGGCTTTTTCTATCGATAAAGAGGGTGCTTAGATGTCGTCCGGGTGGAGGCAGCGGATATGACCCAGTTCCATAATTATGCAAGGGATAATAGATATTCATACTCATTCTTTGGATTCAGAGATAGGGTCGGCTTTAATCTCAATAGGGATAAAATCCGGCTTTATGGAGAAAGGTAAATATTATTCCGTCGGATTACATCCTTGGAATATATCTAATAATGAAGATGATAATATTGATATGATGTCGCAGCTTCTATCATATAGTAATGTTTTGGCGGTAGGAGAATGCGGATTGGATTCGGTAAGAGGTCCTTCAATGGATATGCAAGAGACGGTTTTTATAAAACAGTTGAAATTGAGTGAGTCTTTTGAGAAACCCGTTATTATTCATCAGGTAAAAGCTATTGATAGGGTTATTCTTTTGAAAAAAGAAATGAGGCCGAAGCAACGCTGGCTAATACATGGATTCAGAGGAGGACCGATTCAGGCAACTCAGTTATTGGCGTTAAATATTGATATTTCTTTTGGTAAGAACTTTAATATTGAAACGCTAAAACAAATTCCACTGAATAGATTGTTTGTTGAGTCTGACGAATATTGCAATGTTTTTGATATATACAGCAGCATATCGAACGTTTTATCTATAAAGGTAGAAGAGTTGTATAATATAGTAGCTTTTAACACAGATGGATTTTTGAAAACATCTTTATTTGCACTATAATATAAAGAGTTGTACTTTTGCGTTCGAAAATGGAATTAATAAATATATAAAATATGATGAACTTCGTAGAAGAACTGACCTGGAGAGGTATGATTCACCAGATGATGCCCGGTACTGATGACCTTCTTTCCAAGGAACAGGTTACTGCATATGTTGGTTTTGACCCGACGGCAGATTCTCTGCACATTGGACACCTGTGCAGTATTATGATACTGAGGCATTTTCAAAAATGCGGCCATAAGCCATTGGCTCTTATTGGAGGCGCAACGGGAATGATTGGCGACCCCAGCGGTAAATCTCAGGAGCGTAATCTTCTCAATGAGGAGACTTTGCGTCACAATGTAGAGAGTATACGTAGACAACTTTCCAAGTATCTTGATTTTGAAAGCAACTCAGATAACAAGGCAGAACTTGTAAATAATTATGACTGGTTAAAAGATATGACATTTCTTGATTTCTCACGTGAAATAGGAAAACATATTACAGTAAACTACATGATGGCTAAAGATTCGGTTAAGAAACGTCTTAATGGAGAAGCAAGAGACGGATTGTCTTTTACCGAATTCACATATCAACTTCTTCAAGGTTATGATTTTTTGTATCTTAACGAGCATAAAAATTGTAAGTTGCAGATGGGTGGTGCAGATCAGTGGGGGAATATTACTACCGGTTCGGAATTGATTCGCCGAGTTAACGGTTCGGAGTGTTATGCTCTTACTTGTCCTTTAATCACAAAGTCGGATGGTACAAAGTTTGGTAAGACCGAGGGAGGAAATGTATGGTTGAATCCGGATTACACCTCACCTTACAAATTTTATCAGTTCTGGCTTAATGTAAGTGATGAAGATGCAAAGCGTTACATAAAGATTTTTACCGATATAGATAAAAATGAGTGTGAGGCTCTTATTGCCGAACATGAAACCGCTCCGCATCTACGTTTATTACAGAAACGCTTGGCGAAAGATGTAACCTGTATGGTGCATAGTGAGGCAGATTATCATTCTGCTGAGGAGGCATCAAATCTATTGTTCGGCTCTTCTCAGTCTCAGGATATCAAGGCTGTAAATTCTTCAACATTGCTTACTGCTTTTGAAGGAGTGCCTCAGTTTAAGTTCTCAAGATCTATTCTATCACAGAATATGAAGGCTTCTGATTTCTTGACTGATGTTTGTCCGGTATTTTTCTCAAAGAGTGAAGCCAGGAAGATGATAACCGGTGGAGGTGTTCTTGTGAATAAAGAAAAAATGTACGACCATTCAAAACCATTTACAGAGTTGGATCTTATTGATGGGATGTACATAATTCTCCAGAGAGGAAAGAAAAATTATTACTTGCTTATTGCGGAATAAACTATCTGTTTCCAAATATTTCTATGAGATATTTGGAAACAGATTCTAATATTTTTATATCTTTGCATCGTTTTCCCGGGAGGGAGTATTTGATTGTCGTATGGTGTAATGGTAGCACAACAGTTTTTGGTTCTGTTTGTCGAGGTTCGAATCCTCGTACGACAACTTATTGAATAGCGTCCGAAAAAATCGGATGCTTTTTTTATTCGTGATGTTTATAATTATATCAATTCAGTGTCAATTCTTTATAAAGATATATATTGTAATACTTTACGAATAAGATGTGAGACAAAAACGAACTAAAATGAGACAAAATCGAAATGTCTTTAGTGTTAAATTGTTTGCAATGAAACAATCTTGAACTTCTATGCAACAAAATAAATAAGCCTGGAGGGTTTTTGCATATACCTTCGCAAAGTAAGTTTTCATGCACATATTATAAGTTTTCATGCACGTATTTGGTTAGTAATTGACTTTCGTGATATGTTCTTCGTAATCTGTGAAGAAGAAAGAGAGCAGCACAAAGGAGGGGGAGGACTAAGTTATGGTCCTTCCTCTTTTTTGTTTATTTATATATGGCAAAACAATATTCTTGAATTGGATAATTGGGAAAACATCTCTAAAAGTTTGCATTATTATATTATAAGTTAATCTTACCTCCAATTTTGACCTTTAAATGTTAAAAATGAGTTTTGTGAATGAAAAATCTAATTTTTGAGGAAAAAATTTACCCTTTAACTATTCCAAAAGAAAAATATCGTTAACTTTGGCCGCTTATAGAGTTATAATATAATTATAGTAGTGAGAAAAAAATGAAGAAGCGTTATCTGTTTCCGGCCGATTACATGGCAGATCCATCCGTACACGTGTTTGAGGATAAGGTGTTTATTTATCCGTCTCATGATTGGGAGAGTGCTAACGTTGAAAATGATAACGGTGATCAATACATCATGAAAGATTATCATGTATTATCTACTGATGACGTAATGAATGGTGAGGTTATCGATCACGGTAAAGTACTTGGCTTGGAAGATATTGCTTGGGCAGGTCGTCAACTTTGGGATTGTGATGTAGCTGAAAAAGATGGAAAGTATTACATGTATTTCCCATTAAAGGACAAAAATGATACTTTTCATCATGGAGTAGCAATTGCAGATAATCCGGCCGGACCTTTTATCCCTCAACCGGATCCTATACGCGGCAGCTATAGCATAGATATGGCAATTTTGAAAGACGAAGGTAATTATTATATGTATTTCGGTGGATTGTGGGGTGGTCAATTACAGCGTTATAGTAATAATATCTCACTTGAGAGTGCTATCCTACCGGAAGGCAAACAAACTGCGCTTCCAAGTCGTATTGTCAAATTGAGTGATGACATGCTTCAGTACGCTGAAGAACCAAAACCTGTATTTGTGGTTGATGCAGATGGTAAACCTCTTACTGCAGATAATCCACATCGCTTCTTTGAAGCTAGCTGGGTGCATAAATATAACGGAAAGTATTATTTCTCATATTCTACCGGTGATACTCACATGCTTTGTTACGCGATAGGTGATAACCCTTACGGCCCATTTACATATCAAGGTGTAATATTGACTCCGGTTGTGGGATGGACCACTCATCATTCGATTGTTGAATACAAGGGCAAGTGGTATCTTTTCCATCACGATAGTGTTCCATCAGGCGGTAAATCATGGCTCAGAAGCCTCAAGGTCTGTGAAATCGAGTATGATGCTCAGGGCCACATAAAAACAATAGAAGGTATTGATTGATTTCAATGAGAATAGATGAATCTTGTTAAGCTTATGAGAGAGAATAAATAGAAATCGGTACACCTTATATATATACGGATATGCCGATTTGTAGTATGCTTATGTGAATTAAAATAACAACAATAAATAACTAACTAACTAAATGAAAAAAAGTATTTTTCAGGGAAACCGCTCGCGCGTTTGGGGATTAGTGCTTTTAGCAGTCATTTCTGTTTTTGGCATTACTTCTTGTCAGACCGATTTCGATCTGGACAAAACTACTCCGGAGTGGCTAGGCCCCAGCATTTATGATTATTTGAAGAATAATCATTATGACACTTATGTTAAGCTTATTGAGGACCTTGGTTATAAAGATGTCCTTTCAAAAACAGGTAGTAAGACTCTGTTTGTGGCAGATGAAGATGCAGT
>CAYOGG010000016.1:0-16622 GCA_964403455.1 uncultured Bacteroidaceae bacterium
GTCGCTACACCCATAGGCTTATTGTAGTCTTGAATAACATACTCCACATACTCTCCTGAATTCGTCACCTTAAAAATTCCAAAAAACATAACTACTTCATACGTAATTATTTATATCTTTACATGCCATTGTTTTAGGGTGCGCAGGCTAAAAATATTCAATTATGTATATAAAAATGAAAAAGAATCGTTTAGGAACTACAAGTGTAGTAGTAGCCTCAAAAATTAAGGGTGCTTATAAGGAACATATAACTATAGGTATTTCATCCAACACTGAGGAAATATGATTTCTTATAAAACAGGGCAAAAAGTGGATACATAGAAAAGAATTAGAGCACCAACCGGAGCTTGATCTTTATGGTGAAGAAAAACAGGCAAAGGAAGAAGAAATTCGTCCGATGTTCCACTTTACTCCCAAAAGAATAGCTGCTCATGTTTGCATCTGCTTTTGCTGCATTAAAAGTATATAAAGAGTTAGAGAGAATCCTAAAAACCACCGATATAAATGAGTGTGGATAAAGTGCTAAATATGGCAAAAACCATAACACCTATCCGAATCAAATTACCTCAAAATAAAACCAGTATTTCAAAAACTATGATAATGAAGAGGAATAAAAGGATTGAAAGATTGTTTGATGAGAAATTTTAGGTGGCGCGTTGACGAAGTTAGAGAGAACCTTCCCGGCAAGGTTATCCGGCAATTCAACGGACCACAGGAGCTGAACTTTGAGAAAAACTTTTATATCCTCAAGCATTCAAAATGCCCTCACGCGATTGCATATAGAGAGAATTATCGATTATTTGATATTGTCCATTTCTTGGAGAGATCTATTGACCAACGATATGTAGTATTCATATTCCGATGGATCTCTGCCCGGGTCTTTATGTTCAGAAGTGTACTCTATGTATTTCTCTAATGTCTTTTTTGCGTTATCGGAATCATTAGCATTTGTGTAAATGCTAGCCGTAAAGAAAGCGACACACAAATTTGTATATGCAGGATTTCCATATATTCCATTCAAAGCGTATGCGTAATCATCAATGATTTCAAGTGCTTCGTCAACATTCCTCAGCGAAGCAAGAAAGACAGCAAGATCGTTTGAAATCAATGGGAAGGTCTCCGGAATGTAATCACTGTCCCCGGCCCCATATTGCATCGTAAATTCTTCAAGATAAAATTCAAGTTTAAGGAGGTAATGATACTTGACAGAGGCGGAATCTCTTTGCTCAAATTCGAATATCATCGGTGAAATTACTTCTGTGTAGAAGTGATAGCGCGGTGTAGAATGTTTTAAGCATACTATGAAGTCTCCAATTTTGTCCTTCTCGTTGTAATACACATATGCTTTCTTGAATTTTCCATTTCTGCACAAATCAACGAACATTCGCCAACTTCTGTTCGCTCCATCGAAAGTTTCTTGATTTGTCATCCCATATTTAGTTGGTTTTTCAATATAATTCGAGTCATTGGGCTCATACCCAGAAAGATTAACTAACGAAGAATCAATCTGGCATAAAGTAATATTAATGCTTTCGGGATCAATATACTCGTACTATGCTTTGGTAGAACAAGAGAAAGCACAAAACAACAGTGCTGTCAGTATAACGCAAATTGAGGGGATTGATTTGTAACCTTCCATCTTTAATTGTTGCCAAAAAGAACGTGATCTACTATGCCATATTCAAGTGACTCCTGAGCATCAAGCCAGAAATCTCGATCCATATCATTAAAGACCTTGTCGTATGGTTGATTTGTGTGTTTGGATATAAGCGTGCAAAGTTCTTTTCTGCATTTTTCTATCTCTTTAGCTGCGATAAGGATGTCGGATGCTTGTCCCTGTGCACCACCTAGAGGTTGGTGAATCATAACCTTAGCATGTGTAAGAATAGACCTTTCGGCTCCGGCACACAAAAGGACAGAGGCCATAGATGCTGCCATTCCGGTACATATGGTGTTGACTTTTGGCTTCACCAATAGCATCGTATCGTAGATGCCAAGGCCAGCGGATACAACTCCTCCCGGAGAATTGATATATATGGATATATCTGCTGTATCATCCACTGACTGCAAGAATAGAAGCTGGGCTTGAATAATATTCGCAACATCATTATCAATAGGCACGCCAAGGAAAATGATTCGGTCCATCATCAGACGGCTGAACACATCCATAATGGCCACATTCATTTTATGCTCCTCGATTATCGAGGGGTTGATATAGTAAGCATACGAAAACAGTGTCGTCGAGCTGATGTTATGACTCAGCGCAAATTTTTCAAAATCATTCATTTCGTTACGAATTTCTAACTACTATTACCTCTGCCCTGCGGATAAGGCGGTCACCTCTTACATATCCGTTTTTCTCAACTGAAAGTACGAAACCATCTTCTTTTTCAGAGTCTGGTTCTGTGTCAACCACGGAACATGTATTCTCGTCCATCAGTTTGCCGTCCAAGTCTATTTGTGCCACATTGTATTTGAAAAGAATTGACAATGCCACCTTTTTCGGCTGAAGCATCCTCTTGATAACTTTCTGTGCATTCTCATCATCCATGAGTCCCATTTCCTTGATTTTAGTCTCGGATTTTTCGTAGGCATCAACAATCTGGATAATATCATTAATCAGAGAATCAATCTGGCGGTCATTGTCCAGACTTTTCTGCTCCAAGTCATTTTTTAGCCGGAGATTAGCTTTCTTGATATGTGTAATCTCTATTTCTATTTGTGAATACTTATATTTCATATTTACAGTGAATTGTATGCATCTGCATCTATAGAATTAATATCAATTATTTCTAGTGTCAATGTTGGTTTTAGAGGCTTCATGTCATCGAACGGTTCGAATATGGGGAACATGAAGTCAGCAGCCAGCCTTGTGGCCGGGTTCCTCAATTGAGCACTCGCTTGGGCGATTTCCGTATTCGGGTACAATCTCTTGTGCATGGCTTTTGGCATTGCGCTCATAATCTGAGGTATGGTTGCGTTCTGGGGCAACTCAAGTATTTCGTAAGGATTTTTCATTATTTCAATGTTCAAAAAGATTCAACAAATCCGCAAAAGATGACGATTCCGGAACGCCACCAAATGATTTATAATAATCAAGGCCTGCCTTAAGGGCTTGTCCATCAGCATTTAATGATGCATTCGGGTTGAGGTCTATAATTATTAACTTCACATTAGACGGTAATTGATTCCAAATATCATTGTATGACTTTTTAAAGATTGATCTATGCTTTTGGAAAGACAAACTCATGTTATTTTGAATCTTATTTAATATAACTCTTACATATGAACTACCGCTTTCGCGATGAACAATATACTTCATAATGCAAATATTGCATAATTGTGCAAGGTCGCCGCATATTCTTTCATAATTTGGATGTGTTTCATATAAGGCGTAAACCTTTCTAATTGCATCGCACTCTGACATGGAGTGGCTATTTACCTTGGCAACGATAGCGTTCAGTTCTTTATCAATCTTGGCATCTTCATACTCTTTATTCAACGCCATGTAAAAACCGTGATCAAACATCAGCAGTTTGGACAGAATTGTACTTGCTGCCTGCATGCTGACCAAGTCTTCGTCTTTGGCCAACATTTCAAACAAGGTCTGAAGATTCTCCTTGACACTGGTATTGTTCTTATCAAGCAGAAATATTGACAAAATTATATCAGCTGCTTCCGATTTCTTCATGGAATTGCCATTGACCTCTTCCACTACATACTGCATGACATAGTTTGAGAATGTAAATGACAAAGTGCTGTCTTTTACAGCATTGCATAGTATCAGGAAGAAACCGTAATTGTTTTTGAAATCATTCTTGTTCTTTGCCGACAATGCTGATATCTTACTATTGCAATATGACTTGAGGGCAGAATCCAATTTATCAAAACGCTTAATCATCTCAATCTTCTCCGATGAGAAAGCCTGCCGGACCTTCGTCGCCGTAAATGTATTAACCGCCTCCTTACAATCGTTGAAGTATATTTTTGCATTGCTGTAGTCGGAATAGATTGATTGAGGCATTTGATACAATGCACCTACCGAAAGGACATCCTCCCAATTATAATTTTCCTGTTGACGATCCTGTTCCAAAGCGTCTGATATATCCTGGAAAACATCATCATTGTTATGAGCAAGATACGGAGCAACCAATCTGCACTTTTCATCAAGATTGAGAGCTATTAGTGCATCCATCGCATCCTTCTGAGAAGTAAAAAAATCATGGTAGTGCTGGTTATGACTTATTGCTGCTTCAAATCTGTCAAGAAGAGCCCTCTGGACATCTTTAATCAATACAACATTGCTGTTATCTTCATCGGAGAAATTCACATTGTCTGGCAAATCCCCTATGGTATCCTTATCGAAATGTCCGTACGCATCATACAATGAGAATGTATATTTATCATCCCAAGATGTGTAGTAAAGGGATTTCACGAACAGCCTTTCCTGATATATTGCTGTAAGCCAAACTGCTATTACCTCACGGAAATTTGACGGAGATATCTGCTTTGCCTCAACAATATTCAAACAAACGAGAGCGATGTTTCTCAGAGCTGTAAGATCGTCCAGATAATCTGGGTGTTCCTTGATTATCTTCTCAAACGCAACATCAAATCGTCCCTCATCAAACAGTTTGAATATCGCATAGTTCTTGAGTTTGTTGCGGTATTTGGCCAAGGTTGGTCTGGTCAATCTGAGGATAGGATTAATCGTCTCCGCATAATCAAGCATGTGGTTAATGAAGAATACTGTGTCATCTGAGAAAAGCGACTTGTCCTTAACCGCATCAAGTTTTACATTGAAATCGTCCAGCTTTGCCTGAGCCTTTAACATCTCACCCTGTTCGCAAGCCTTTTTAAGATGCTCTTCCTTAGGAAGGAATTCAGAAAGGACAGAAAAAGCCTCCTTGTCTTCGCCTGATTTTAACAGAGTCAGTGCAAATCGGTAAGCTATATCTTTCTTCTCCGAGCTGTAGGCCCCTGCCGAATTCCTCAGCAATGTGTAGATTCTGTCCTTATGCTCAAGGATTTCTGACGCATCCCGGAATTTGAGTCTACACAACATAAATCTCAGGGCGGAAAGCGTTGGAACCGTTTTGGCCTCTAACGAATTGATTTCACTATAAAGGTCAGAGGCTTCTGTCAATTTACCTGCAAGTTCGAAGTTTCGGGATATCAGATACTTTCTCTTGATTATTTCCTTAAGCACCGGCGCTTTCTTGGATTTCGCCATAGCGGCATCTAAAGATGCTTGGTCAATGCTTTTGGCAAGATCATCGAGCACCTTTACCGCCACATCATCATCAAGACTCTTGCTTTGCTCGATTATCAATGATGCTCTTTCATCCCACAGATGCTGATAATCTTCATTATTTCTGATTGACTTTACTTGGAGATCGAGCAACTCTTTGATAGACGCTACAGCCAAATCATATTTTGCCCTTTTGTCATTGGAAGCATTTACTTCACAAATACGGTGCTTCGCAATAATAAATGCCGCTTGTTCCTCTCCTTCTTTCGCTAATGTCGTTAGAATAGAGTATGCCTTGTCATTGTCCCCTTCAACAAAATACTGCTCAGCAGCCTTTGTCAATCCAGACTTGATACATGATTCCACAACTTCAGACTCCGGCTCAGTGTAGGACTTTAGAGCTGCTTTGGCTTGATTCAGGAGTTCAACTCTGACACCCGCCGCATTTCTTGAGTTTGCCATATTGCACAAAGCATATGCTTTAACAAGGCTGGCTCTATCACACTTATGGAGAATAGACTCTGCTGCCATCAAGGCCTTGTCATATAGATTATTATCCAGATACCACTGTGCACAAGCTAGTTTATCCTTAATTATCAACAGTGTTTTCGGAAACAAGGTCAATGCATGATCAAGATATGATACCTTCTCGTCGCATGTCTTGGACATTATCAAAGAATGAACTTTTTCGGTATAATACTTCTCTACATCATAGCCGAGAGTATGTATCTTTTCCAAGATGGTTAGCGAGTTTTCATCTTTGTAGCCATTACATATCCATTTCGTAAATAAAGCATGAAGTTGGGCATTGCGCAAGTACAGGGTGTGCTCTGCCAGCACATGTGAGACAATAGCATTCCGTTTAACCTCATCCTTGACGGAATTCAAAACATCCATGACAAATGTGACATCCGAGGAACAGTTCCAGCATTTGTCGAATAGCGATATGGAATCGACAATGGTATTTGAGTCTTTCAGTACTATGTTCTTTCCATATCCTGATACAATAGTTTTCAATATGGGAGGTGTCGCTTCTGCATCATTGCCTGAAATGATTTGGACAGCATTGTCTACACATTTGTCATCCAAAGGATTTAATAGTACTATGGGGAGAAATTCGTTTGCTGCAAGAAATCTTCCGGAGTCAATCAACTTTTGACAGAAATCCAGAACTGACTTTTTGGCGCGCACCTTATCCTTGCAAATATCCCACTCATCCTTGAAGGCATCGACCAATGGCTTGAACGCATCGCTACCCACCTTGTTTGAATTTATGTAATCGAAAAGCAAATGGATTTTTATTTCCGAACATAAGACTTTTGTGGCATTTGTCCCAAGATGTGTTGAATTCAGAGCAGAAATTAGCACATAACAATCTTGATACGAGGATTTGTCAAAAGATGTATTTGCCCGTTTCTTTAGATGTTGGGCAAAATCAGCAAGGGCCAAATCATAGGATTGAGCATCACGCACTCCTGCACTCTTCTTCTCCAGAGCAACTGCCTCATTGAATAATGCAACATCAGTCTTCACATTGGCTTTGATTGCTTCAGAGTAATAATACGCAGCTAGTTTACCCGCAGCAAGAGGCTGTTTGTCAAGAAGAGAAATATAAATCTCCTCGGCTTTTTTTTTGCTGCCTTCTTCAAGCAACTTGTCCGCTTTCTTCAATTTATTGTTGTAATGCAGATTTTTAAAATATGATACTAATCCCATATATAGTTTGTAATATTATTTGTTGATTTTCAGCACTTGTCCAGGATAAATCGGTTTCCACTCTCCACTTGATTCATCCCAGATTCCGTTATCATTGGCAATTTTTCTTGACAATTCTTTCCAGTCGCCACGAATTCCATAGAATTTATGTACTATCTTCCATGGACAATCATTGCGGACTATAACATATTCAACGGCAGAGCTTTCAAGCACTTTCATGCTTTCGACTTTTGCAGACAGTATGCTCACAGAATCTTTCAACTGTGTGATTGTTATTTCTTTGTCTTTCAGTTGATTCTCTGTTTCCTGCCTTGTTTTGTTTAAGATCAAATAGAGTGGAATCCCGACAATAAGGATAGAGAGAATAGGCAATAGAATCGTCAGTATTTTATACTTCTTAACACATTTGCAAGAGCTACTTTCTTCCTCTCCAATTTCAGAAAGGGTTTTGTAGATCTTAAGGTCGCTGCCACAATGTGGACAGACTACATCCTCTTGTAAGTAGTTGGGAATACCCGGGTTCCCGCATACAGGACATTTCACATTGCTCATAATTCTAACTCAATCCTACGGAGAAGCCTATTTCAGTATCATTCTTTTTCAGGAGATCGCTGTTTTCATTCTGAATTCGGCAGATAGCCGGAATGTCGCCTTCTTTGAGTGCCTGCATCATTTCATCGAAAGCACAGTTGGCACGAGCAGCATCCTGAGGATTCTTTGCATTGTTTGAGATAATCTTGAACAAGAAAATATTCAGGAGAATCCCATATTGGTTAGCAATGTCGGCCAAGTCGTTGTTCAATGACTCTTTCTGGAACTTATCTGTAGCCTTCTCAAGTTTTGCCAGTTTATCCTTCATATCATTGTAATCTTCAGGATCAAGGAATAGTCTGAAATTCTTTACAAGAATGGTCGCAAGAATATGCCCAAGGTTATTCTCGCGATCTTCATGCTCAGACACCAGTTGCTTGGCCGTTTTGACCTGCTGCTCAAGTTCCAGCCACTTGCTATCATCAGGTTTCATCTTGCTCTTCTCTATGACATCAATGATGTTCTGTACCTTTGATACAAACGAGGACTTCTTGTTGTCTGAGATGTAATTTTTAGACATAATGTCTTCAAATGCACATGAAATTTCGCTGAGACAACTTGAATCTTTGTTGCCTCGTCCGAGAACGACTTGCGAAGACTTGTCAGAGCTGACTACTTTCACCTTCACACGAAGTGTCTCGTCTTCGTCCAGATTAAAAATGAAGTTCAGTTTGCTGCCTGCTGGAAGATTTTCGCTGATAGTAAAAAAGCCTGATGCCAGTTTTTCATAAGTTCCATCCTCTGCATCGCTAAAAAGTTTGACCTCAACAATCTTTTGATCATTCACTACTGTATGGAACTGACGGCTGACTGAATATGGCAGCGGTGTCTGGTCATCAATAAATTTTTCGAGTTCCGTCTTTCCATTCTTTAAAACCTGAATCAGGTAATTGTGCTTGGTGGTATATACTATCGGACCGTCTGATGGCGTACCATTCTCAACGAAATCATCATCTTCGTCATTTTTCCATTTGGATGTATCCATAGACGCTGCAAGGATAGCGGCTCCTTGTGCTATTGCAAGCATTGGTTTCTCGGAAAACAAAACTTTTTCTTCGCCGTATTTTTCCACAAGCATTCTCTTTACAAGAGGAATGCATGATGAGCCACCAACAAGAAGGATATTAGAAAGGTCATCGGCTGATATACTAGTTTTAGCTAAAAGTTCCTCAATAAGTTTGATTGTTCTTTGGACAAGCGGACTAATTAAAGCTTCAAAGGTATCTCTTGACACAACGACATCATCTACTGGATCACCATCTTCATTCTCAAGAAAATTACTTATCATTATCGTTGCCGAAGATGTCTGACTGAGTGTCTTTTTGGCGTTCTCAACTTCCGATTTAAGCCCGCCGGTAAACTCCTTGACTTCCTTCTCTGTCTTTTCTTGAAGGAGTTCACTCAATCTCAAATTGTTGGCACTCTCAATTTGTTCCTTGACATAATCAGAAATGATTACATCTATATCGTCGCCACCAAGCCAGCGGTCTCCACCTGCGCCAGTCTCTATAAACTGGCTGCCGGCTGCGGTAAGAATAGAAAGGTCAAATGTGCCACCACCAAAGTCATAAATAAGCAAAGTCTTGTCTTCATCTGGCTTCAGATTATCAAAGCCATATGAAAGAGCGGCAGCGGTTGGCTCAGCCAAGAGTTGCAGCACTTTGAGACCTGCCAGTTTTGCGGCTTTCTTGGTGGCGGATTTCTGCTTTTCGTTAAAATAGGCAGGGACAGTTATCACAGCATATTCCACTTTTCCAAGTTTATTGGATGCATCGTTCTTCAGAGATCGAAGAATCTCTGCGCTGATTTGTTCCGGCGTGTACTCCTTGCCATGAAGAACAATAGCAACAGAATCCTCGGTACCTCCTGATAATTTCTGAATACCAAAAGGGTAAGAGTGCTTATCACTCTTCATCTTCTGCACATTTGGGTCATTGATGGATGCGCCCATCAGGCGTTTTGCAGAGACAACAATGTTTGGAGCATGACGCTTCCATGAATTAAATACTGAGTTGCCGACAATGAAATTGCCGTTTTTGTCCAATGCAACGCAAGATCTACAAAGATCTTCATTGTTGGCTCCTGTTTGGATGGTTCTTACGGAGACATCCTTGAATGCGACGACCGAGTTGGTTGTTCCAAGGTCAATACCTATTGCTTTTCCCATATGTAGAATTTATAAATTACCATGTTGTATAATCTGATGCGCTGGCAATATCGCTACTGTCATCGCTGTTGCTGTTTTCTGATTCAAGTTCAGCCATCTCATTCTTCAATGTGAACTTCCAGTTTTCAAATTCAGATTTTTTCTTCTTCAGCTCACTTCTCAAGGTGTCAAATTTGCTCATGAGATCTTTAACATTCTTATCCAAATTGGCAATCTCACTCTCCTTGTCTTTTATTTCCTTACGCATTTCGTCGAGTTCAATCTGCTTGCTGAAACGGTTTTCTTTCATACGGTCTAACTTAATCTTCAAAGTATCAACTCGAGATGCTATAGAATCAATGTCATTTTTCCGCGATCTATTATCGTTCTGAATCCCGCGTGTGTGCTTTTTCAATTCCATAAACCGTGATAGAGATGATAGATCGATTTTAGATAAATCCACGATGCCAGACAAAGATATATCATCTCTATTGCCATTTTCGCTCAATGAGGGGAAGAAAGTCTCAAGTTCAGAAACGACATCATCTCCTTCTATGCACAAGTTGATGATTTGTTCGTAGAAATCCTGTAAGTTTGCCGAAGTTCTTAGAGAGCCGTCAAGACCATCAGAGCATAGCATAACAGCTATAGGGAAATCTCCCTTACCATTGAAGGCATACCTAAATTCATCTACTGGGTTTGAATCACAGAGAGATGTTGTGTAATTCAGAAAGCAGGTACAGTCTTTAGGCACGGGATTGCTCCATTTAAGTGTTTTGTCGCAACAATAAATCGTGCCGTCGCCAATCTGAAATGAGAGCCAGAACTCTTTGGTGCGCATGAATGCAAGCAATGTGCATCCATATGCTTTCTCCAATCCCCTCCTATTAAGAATGGCTTTATCCTTCTTGTTGAAATGATTCATTGACTCATCAGAGTTTATCTGATTAATCCATTCCTCATATATTTTCTCTATAAGTTCTGATACGAGTGCCCGTAATTCAGGATATTTACCTTCAGTTTCAATATAAGCCTGAGCTTGAATTGCATACTGTTTCTGCTCATCATTAAGATCTTCATACAGAAGTCTCTTGCCGTCAGAATCAATGAACGGGTTGTGTTTAGGTTTCGCTGTAATGGAAAATTCTGAATTCTTGAAATCAGAGGCGTCGACACATTTTGCAAAGTTCTTCAATAGCTCAACAGTAACCTCAGCAGCCAGTTTTGAGCCAACATCACTGCGAAAATAGGTATTTCCGCCATGTCCATCGCATACAACAACAATTTGAAGACCATCCTCGTTGTATGAGAGTGAATAGTCTTGACATGGTTTGCTTGATGCAATATGGCTTGCACCTTTGACTGATTTATGAAATATTTGAATTTTTACCATTACATCTACCAGTTGGTCCAGTCATCAGAACCCATGTTTTCGACCACATCTACGCCAACATCAACTTTCTTCAGAGAATAATCGTTCTTAATGGCTTTCTTAATGTCCTGCATTACTTCTTCCTGTCTTGATTCGGGAGCATCAGTTCCTACCGATACACCTTTTGAAGCGACTTGCGAGGCTGTAACTGACACAAGATATATCATCTTCTTCAAATCTGCCACATTGTGGACTGTGAGGACGGCTTCGCTATTATTGTTGACAAATTCCTTGAGAACATCCTTGTTCGCATCGTCACCAATCGCAACGGCTATTTTAATTGCTGCCCTGTACCAATTATTCGTCTTAAGATGCTCAAGACCACATTTGGCTTCATCCGTCGGGACACCATCAGAGAACAATATCATCACAGGTGCGCAAGAAGCATTAGCCTCATGCATAAAGCCTGTTGTTTGAGAGAGTTTTTTCATAAGTTCCTGGTAAGCTGCTCCAAGGCTCGTAAGACCAGTAGCCTCTAGGTCACTCCATTCGAAGTCTTCAACGGGAAGAGGGCGGGGATACATCCAATCACACCCACTTGCAAACTGGAGGGTAGCAATCTTGATTTCCGTATCTGTATTCTCTAATGAGATTTGCTCAAGCATCGGAAGTGTGTCTCGGATGGCAACATTCAAACTAGAAATCTTGCCACCGGCCATGCTCCCAGATGTATCGATAAGAAAGAATACAGTCAATATTCTTCTTGGAAGTTGGTCCACAGGTGCGTTTAGTTTTCCCATAATTATCTGATGATTAATCCGTTAATACTCATTTTAAATTTTATCTTCATCTCGTTTTTAATAGGCATGCCAGATTCAGGAGCCACATTGTGAACGGTGCCTACTGGGTCTAAAGCTTGCCATGTAAATGTTGAATAGTTTTTGATTCCAAGCCTGTCAGTGACAGAATTAGGCACGACTTCACCTACTACGGCATTTATGTCTCCATCAATTGGAAGTTGAACATTGTATATTCTCTGGCCCTCGAAAAGAGGAATACGGTATTGATTAATTTTGAGAACCATCGATTTGGCAATCGGATGTTCGCAGTTGATGCACTTCTGATTGGAATTATCAGGCTCGATGAATGTTTCCTCTCCGCAGTGAGGGCAGTGCCCCAACATGGAACGTAGTTGAATCATTGCAGTTATCCATGCCCTGTCAATAATTCTTTTTTCAGGGAACAAAATCGATTGCTTGCTGAAAGCTTGAACAAACAGTTTCTCCAATGTATGGGGAAATAGTCCCCATCTGCGTATGACATTAGTATGCAGACCATGAACCGGTCTGTTTGAGTCATCAGATGGATCCATGATGAAGACAGCGTTATGGCCAAACAAGTTTTTTTCTATATCCTCGGTCATACAACCGCATTCTGCGAACTTTTTGCCTTCAAAAGGTCTGTTGAAATAAAAGAGAATGAAGAGAATCACTGCCATAGAGAAATAATCGGAATACCTGTTGGGCATTGTTTTCTTGTCCACTATTTCCGGCGCAAGGTAGCCGGCTTTTCCTATTATTCCGAGATTGGTTCTATCAGGAGCCACATTGTCGTTGTCACATATCAGGACATCGCCGTTTTTAGGATTGATGAAGAAATTACCTTCATTCATATCCTGATAACTTAGTCCTCGGATGTGAAGTTTTTGAAACGCATCACAGATATTAATGGCAGCATTGATATTCGCAGCCATTGATGAGAATCTTGTTTTGGCAAGCATAAACTCGCCAAACTCACGATACCCTCTAGGTCTAAGGCGCATTACATAGCCGAAACTGCCATGTTGTTTTTCGGTAATGGCAAGAGGCCACAAGAAAGCATTGCTGGGAGCACCAGCTTCAGCATTATTTTTCAAATTGTTGTAAAAATTCGACGAATAGTCCCTTGTGTACCACTTCAAAGCATAATCGCCACCACAATAATCAACAAGGTACACAATACCCTGGCCACCTCTGCCCAATTCCTTATCTATCGTGCAGGTTTTACCGTTTAGCAATTTGATTTCAGTTCCAGCAGTCAATTCCATGGCAGGATAAATTATCGATTAGAATCCAATCGGTCTTGTTTTATTATGAAGTGATGATGGCTTCTTCCTAATTGATTCTTCAAGCATGTCCTGGTCTATCGGAGAATCCTTGAATGCAGCTACAAGGGCGGCATCATTAACTATAAATGCAATATCACTTGAAGAATAATTATCGGTCATATCGGCAAGAGCTTCAGTATCCACACCAACGCAAGGCCTATCCTTGAGATAGATGTCAAACATCTTCTTTATAGTTGTTTTGTCTGGAGCACTGACTTCAATGTGAATATCCATACGTCCAGTACGAAGTACAGCTGGATCAATCAATTCTTTTTGGTTAGTCGTGCCAATTATGAAAATGCCACGTTGAGAGCAATTGTTCATTTGGCTGAGGAACTCGTTGACTTCAGGGTTCATCAAGGCACTGGCTTCACTATATGATCGTTTCGGAACCATAGCATCAAATTCATCGAAGCAGATGATCGATGGTGCCTTGGTCTCTGCTTCTGAAAATAGTTGTGCGATTTTTCCCTGTGAGCCATGAATATAGGAACTTCCTACATCAGAGGCTTTGATGAAAATATAATTTAAAGAAGCTTCCTCTGCAAACTTCTCAGCGAAGAATGTTTTTCCACAACCTGGGGGGCCATAGAGGAGCATACCGTTCGGAGGAGTAAGTTTGTATTTTTTTGCCTTTTCTGGATTCTTCAGGAGGAAAAGAACTTTTTGCTGAAGCATAGCCTTTATGTCATCCATGCCGGCAACATCCGCAAAGCCGTTACCTTCTTTCAGAGCAATCCCATATGAGCCGTTCTTTGCTTTTACATCGGAAGGAGCATAATCCGTCTTTGCTGGTGCTGTTTCAACCTCAGGGCATACTTCATTCTCAAGTGCATATAGAAAGTCTTCGGCAGACTGTATGCGATTATTTGGATTATAGGAAAGGCAAACCCTTAATACCACTTGTAGCCAAGAAGGGCAGGCATCAAGGCAGCCGGAAAATGGCAACCGTTCAGACATGACCGTTGACATTCTCTTGGAATCAATGACGCTGTCTTGCGGTATATCAAAAGCCCACGGAGCTTTTCCGAATAGCATCGCATACAATACCGCAGCCATGGAAAACACATCAGACCTGTAATCAAATACAAGGTCGTATGTTTCAGGGGCTCTGAAAAAAGGAGTCAAATCCGATGTTTCAAATGGTAACGGTCCCGACAATGGTTCTGAGACATGTCCAAGATCAATTAGTGCGGTATGAGAAAGATCCTTGGGATAATAAATGATATTTCTCGGAGTAATATCATTGTGTAGAAGGCCATGTGAATGGATGTGTGCCAATCCCTTCAATGCATTCTTCATTATGTCGAGTGCCATTTCCAAAGAAAATATACGACCTTTTGACAGAGGGTCAGCCACCAAACTTCCCGTAATAAACTTCGTGACAAGATATGGGTAATTATTGCCTTCCTGAGTAAACACTCCCTTCTCAACATAACTAATCACATTTGGATGGCTCATTTTTTCGCAATAGCCAATTTCATTGATAATCGAGTCCGTGTTCATCACTTTGCCCGGCATCCTCTTTGAATCGTAAATCTTCAAGAAGTAGGATATGTCAGAGGTGTCCTTGACAAGATATGATTCATTGAACTGTCCATCCTTGATGAAAGAATGAACAGTATAAAGACCGATATTTTGATTGTCTTTTAATATCGACATGTTATTAGTTTGTTAATCAATTCCCATGGTTTGTTGATGTTTGTTGCCGCTAAAGCTACATTGGAATAACCCAGAAAGACAATGTCGGAGGCCATTAAACATCAACGCATTTAGACAAAAATGCCCAAATCACTGCAAATATAACAAAAAAACTGACCCATCCTAAAATTTATTTACAGTTTAAATAGACTTTTGAATTAAAAGTCCTGATGTTTTAAAGTTCGTCCTAACATCAGTTGTCAAAGATAGAGTTTTTTTTCAGTTTCTTTTGGTTTTTTTGAAGATTTATAGTAATTCTTCCATCTTTTGGGCTGCTCACCCCTCATGCAGTACTACTCATAATCAAGGCTCAGATGAGATTGCTTATTGTTATAAATATCAATTATTTCCGATATTTTTAACCTTGTGTCTTTTATTTCTGTGAATTGTTCATCATTGAGCCATTCCATCTTTAGAATGCCGTTGAGACTTTCTGCAATTGCATTTTTTCTTGGATTTCCGCACTCAGTCATACTAATCAAAATCCTATTGTCCTGTAATAACTTGACATACTTTTCACAACAATATTGACAACCACGGTCGGAATGGTGAATTAGTCCATCAAGATTGCAGTTCACATTTCTTATAGCAATCCGTAGTGCTGCAACTGTATAGTCAGCGTGAAGACTTGGGCTCAGACACCATCCAAGGATTTTTTTTGAATAAGCATCCATAGTTTCCGGCCTCCTATACGACCCATTTCTTTTCGATATTCTTGTATTAAGTCTATAATAATGCCGTCTTAAGCAGATTCCTCATAGTTATAGCTCATCTTGTGATAATAAGCTTGCTTTGTCTTGCCAGACAGTACGCAAAGCTGCTCTAATGATTGTTCCGGAGCAGACTTACGAAGCTTATTTACCGTTTGGCACCAATTTTTTTCGTATCTCTATCTTGAAATTATCTTCGGCAACATCTATCTCGTATTCAGAGCCAAAGTCTTGAGCTTTTCTCTGTTCAATGTTTGCTGCAACTCTTTTACATGAGTTTCAAGCTTTTTGATGTCTGTAGATTCGTCTGTGTTATTGTTATTGTTCATTGAATCAACCGATGGCGTTGTAAAATGCATCGGTATGCCAAAGGTACGCATCGATGTTGATATTGTATGACATCCTACACGATATTTGCGACTAATATTCTGATATATCTGTCGTAAGATATTCTTGTATCATTTCTATTTTTTCGTCATCGAAATAATGGTTCTGTGCCCTGTACTATGGATAATTTTTTGTAATCATGTCATAAATAAGTTTTATGTTCTTTGTTAATATTTTGTATACTTATTTCAGGACAAGTCACTCAGAAATATGTTCCTCTGTATCCAGATAATTGGTTAACCATTGGTTAGCCTTTTGGCTTGACTTTGGATAGCCACAGGTTCGCCCTTTAAAAAAACAATGTAAAACTGCCGTATATTCTTAAGCGTTGAATATGACCATCCATCGCCCAACCTATCAGTCATACATTTGGAGAGTTCTTTCAGCACCGCCTTTCCGTATTCGGCTCTTGTCACGGAAAGATAGAGGCATCTTGCACACCACCCACGGTTCGTGCCGGCGGGAATAATTGAGAATCCCTTGCAGTAAACCGATGGCGTAAGATTCCGAGAAATCCGTCATGAAGATCAATCTTGCCATAATGATACAAAGTTACGGAAAAACTATGTATATATCGACCCGATTATCATGGTTTTTCGGGT
>CAYOGG010000017.1:0-16604 GCA_964403455.1 uncultured Bacteroidaceae bacterium
CCTTCACAATGTTTTATAAGCAAAACAGCCCTCTCAAATTTGGGAAGGCTATAAAGTGAAGAATACTCCTTTGATGTTATGTTTGTCTTTTGTTGTTTGTCTTTTGCTGAAACACTAATCGTCATTACAAGTAGCAGTACTGTCGTCAAAAGTCTAATGTTCAAGATTCTAATCATTTATATGGATTTTAGATTCCAGCACACTAAATATGCTTATCCTTGCCAAAGATGGAATTGATCATTTCTTTTACGTCTTGTCCAACTTGAACGAAATTCTTATAAAGTATGCGCTCACGCTCATCTACAGGACCGAAATTATAGAACCTAGGGATTGGGTAATGTATATAATCCTCTTCTTCCTTTTTGATGGCTTCCATGTCAAAATCTGTTTTGCAGTAGAACTTTGTGGTTTTGAACTCATGACTTTCTTGGATATTCATTGAGCCACCACGTCCAGTCTTGGTGACTACAAAATCACGTGCGGTCTGACCACAAATCCATCCTGTAGGCATATCACTGATTTTTGATGCTGGAACAAGGCTGTCAAGGTTTTCATTGAGATTTATAGAAGTTTTATCTCTGTCGATAGTTACACCTTTCTTTATCTGAACTACCTTACCGAAGATATCACTGCTCAACCATTCAAGAGTTTCTTTACTTCTTGCAGAACCACTTATCACATTACCGACTGTGGTGATTATTTTCTGCATTCCAACCTTACCATAGTCGGCTTCAAGCTGTGGCAATTCCTGAAAACCTAAGGCAACGCTCACCTTATTGCTTCGTGCTGTACCTATCAAGCGGTCAATTTTGTGGAAATAGAGAGTAGGTAACTCATCCACAATGATACTTGTAGGTATATTTTTCCCTTGACCGGTGTTTACTCGTGTCACAAGTCGATTTAGAATTAAAGCATTCAAAGCCCCGATGATGCTTTCCATCTCCGGGTCATTAGCAATGAGAAGATAACTTGGATTCTTAGGGTCACTGACCTTTAAGTCAAAGTCATCTCCGTCTTTGTGAAATATCCAATAACTCTCTTTTGTTGCCAATCTACTGGTGTAAACACGCAGAGTACCAATCATACCCTCTAACTGTTCCATGGCCTTGTTCTTTAAGGCTGTTTGGAATGGGCCAAGTAAAGGTGCGACCTCGTTATCGGTTTCAAGTACAGCAAAGATGGTTTGGTAACTTTCATTGAGAAAGGACAGAATATGTGGCATATCAGAGTATTTACCTAACCAATGGTCTGCTTTTGTTTCTTCTCCGTTATGGTCAAATACACGTCCTGTAGGTTTGAGTCTTTTTGTTGTGGGGTCAAGAATTTTCTCCGCAATCAACATCTTTCCATTCTTGTCGTATGGCTCTTTCTCGTAGTTTATGAAGAAATATATGCAAGCAGCTAAGAAGTTGACGGCAGATGTTTGGAAGAATTGGTCGCTACCGCCACCACCTTCTTTCTTTCCTTTTTGAAGGGATTCAAGCAATGTCTCAGCGGTTTCACTGGCTGCTGCAAGATTGTTGATGTATTTCTGCTGAATAGGATTGATTCTCTTGGAATATTCAACTTCAACAAAATTTATCATATTGAATTTACATCCATCTGGAGTATTACCTGCCTTTTGATTGATACGGTAATGGTAGTATAATTTCTGTGCGAGAGTCGGGAACTTGTAGTCATATACTACTAATGAAAAGCCCTTCGCACTATGTTGACGGATAAACGGTTCAATTACTGAAAATGTTTTACCTGAACCTGGTGTTCCGACTACCCATGTTCCTCGGAACGGATTACTGATTGATATGGCTCCTTTGCGAAATTTACCTTTATAATAGAAGCGCATTGGAATATTCACTGAGTATTTGTTTTCCTCCATCTCTGTACATTGGTCAAAGCTTTCGTTCTCAAAGTTGAAACGATCTTTTCCAAGTCCTTCTTTCAGAAATTTGCTAATGTTATCCAAAGCTATGTGTACAAGAATTGTTCCCACTATTGTTGTAATCATATAGAAAATGATATTCAATCTTAGGGAATAAAAATGTGCATCCATCGTGAAGCCAAAGAGCCACACGGATAGGATAAGTAGTATGACACCGCCTAGGATGGGATAAAGCACTTGCTTATGTGAGTCGAATTCCAGATGCTTTTTGTTTCGTGTACCTACGCAAGTGATACAAACGAGGAAGAAAGTGACTACTTTGCTATATATCAGATGACCATCATTATAGATAAACCATTGTTTGACTCTACCATGAATGTCGGCAAGGATACCTCCGAAATGGTCTAGCATGGCTGGTTCAAAGGCATATTCAAAGAACTCCACCAATATGGAGATATAGATGACTGCCCGAAATATTTTATAAGCTCCCTGTAATTCTTTACTTTCTTCCATGAATTTGATATTCGTTTTTAATTATTGAGTGTGAGAATGGCTCGTGCCTTATGAGTCTGTGTCTTTGGAGTTTCTTGCATCGAACCGCTACTAAGTGAGTAGAGCCATGCCTTGGCTAACTCTTGTCCTGATACTTCGGTACTAGTCCAGTACCAACAGTCATCCGGATTATCAGGGATTGGGTCGCCACCACATTGCTTTAAAATAGGGTTGATTAAATCTTTTGCTGCATAGAGCATACGCATTTGTGATACTGAAGGGATATAGGCACTTTGTCCATTATTCCAAAGTTCAAATACGCTATTGGCTAATGGAGAAGAAACATCTCTGCAATTAAACATGTTGAATGTATTCTCATTGCCGTCCCATTTTGTAACATCAGTCGATGTGCTCTGTTTTACACCTAGACTATCAGCAAAGGCAGAGGGGGTTACTTCATATAGATATACAGCTGTTCCATTGCCAGATGTGTTATCATCAATATTGATATCAAAAACAACCGCAACTGGTGTCTTATGTTGTTTCTCGACATCTGTTATAGGCATTATTTTCCCGTCACTACAAAGTACATGACATACCTTTGTGTCTGTATCAGGAAAGTCTTTGTGAGCATCACATGATGTAAAGGTGATTACTGCTGTAGCTATCGCTAACATCGAAAATATTTTTCTCATTTTGATTATTGTTTTCGGTTATAGACTGTATTTGATTCCTAAAGCAGCCCCCGTCCTAAAGGTGTCAAGGCCTTTTATCATGATATCTGTTTTTACTTGCCAGAAGATTTGCCAACCGGATCGGAGAGCATAGCTATGTTCGTAGCCTACATGGATGCCACCGATAACCTTGTCGGTATCACTGCCTACGGAAGCTCCAATACGCACATTGCCATGATTGTTTCTGCCTCGTACCACACAAGGTTTATAGGCTATACCGAAATCATAGGTACGGTAGTTTTTCCAAAAACTGTCGGGGCAAACATGACCGCAAGAAGCACACTCATCCCATTTCAGATACACATTGCCAAAATACTCCCACGCATTATGATATTTGGTTTCATGTTCATAGGAGAGTGTTAAGTCTAAGCCTCTTTCATACAATACTCCTGTACTTAAAGATATTCTATTTGAACCGTCTTGAGCATGAGATGATGTTAGGGTGACAATAAACAACATTGCCATTAGAATTACTTTCTTCATAGATTAATCCTCCTCCAATAAAACTGCATTAAACGAATCAGCTGACAGGACATCTTCATAATCGATATTTAGAAGGATATTTCTGCCCGAAATTTGCTTCTCTGCCATCTCGATGGTAAGAACCTTGTCATTTGGGAAGGTCATTTTCTTAATGACAATAACATTACGATACCCATACTTGAATGACTTCGCTTGTTCCAATATCATCACCGGCTGAATCTCGATAGATTGTGTATTGGTCGCTTTCGACATCTTTTTATCATCCAGTTTCAATCGTATTTGGTCAATATCAAAACGAATGTTGGTTTTGTTGTCAACAGAGAAATCAAGAAAGAAATAGTCACCTGCCGTGTAGATGTTATTCAGTCGCATAACCATACGATGTTTCTTGGTTGCGATATTTCTTATCTTCGCCGGGGAGTTCCATATCTGGCGTGCAAAGCGAGTCATATCAACTGTTGACATACTTACTGCCGGATTGTTATAGGCATTGCGCTCGACAAGTTGAATTTCCTTATCGGTTACAGCTTCCTGCATTCTTGTAGTATACAGAAGTGCATATTGCGTGCGGTAGCGTTCTGTTACGATGGTCACAATTGCCAATACATCACCATCTGCATGAAGACCTTCTTTGGGTTTTAATCGTATGGTATTGTTGATGGGTTGGTCGCCAACAACCTTGTCGGTAGATATATCGACAAATCGAATTGGCTCCGAAGCCGTGATAACTGTTGTCACCTGCTCATTGATGGTGAGCTGCTCCATCTCCTCATAGGTCTGTTGTGCCAATATCGGAGTGCTTGTTACGGCGCAAAGTATCAATGCGCCAAATATTTTCTTGATTTTCATAATTGCTGATTTTATTTACGCTTACTTATTCTTTTTACTTTCCTTGCTATTGATGAGATACACGAATGTTCCGTATTTCAACTTGACTTTATTCTTTTTGATGGCTTTACCAATGGCATTGCTAGTCTTTTGATAAGCATTCGTCATAGCCTGAGCAGCCCATTGAGTCATACTGTTACCTGTGTTTGTACCATTATTCATTTCCATATTTCCTGAAGCTGCACTACTTGCTACATCTTTAGTGGTCTCTCTGAAACTGCTACTAGGAACATAAAGTCCCTCCATGCCATCTGTATCATAGATGGACAGATTTATCTTTACTAATTCGTCATCAATAAGCATACTTTTGATGTTACCCTTTACTCGTTGCGAACCAAAGCCACTCATTGTGGCATACAAGTATGAACCTTTTGGTACAACTAGCTCTCCGATTTCCACATCATCGAGTAAGCGCAAACGGATACGAGTCCCATCGGTAGCTTTCACGTCTTCATCAATGATAGCCTTGATTAGATTGGCCTCTTTTTCGTTTTCAGCGAGGGTATTGAAGTAGTCAGAAGAAACTTTGACTTTCTTCACAACCTCAGTGGGTTCTGACTCTTCGGATATTGCGTTTCTTGACTTATCGTTGATGTTTACGCTACCGCTTATGTTTCTGTTTGCGGGATTGGTTTCATCAGCTTGTTGGCCAGTATCTGTTAAACCTGTCTCTTGTTGGGCTTTCAACCTCGCCTGAGCCAATGCTTTGTTGAGTTCTGCCAATGCTTCGGATTCTGTCTTATCGGTGTCGGTTTTCTGCATGCCTTTCTGTCTTTCCATTTCTGCTGTACGTTCGGCTGCTTCGGCATCAAGCTTCCGAAGTTCTTCGTCTGAATATTTCGATTGAAACTCTTCTTTTTCATTATTGTCTTCTATTTCGATATTGTTTACGGCACTATGATCCTCAATCTTGCCGTAAGAATTGAGCATATTCTCGTATTTGCCACCAATGCCATCACTCTTTATCTGTGCTTGAGGAAGATTCGGATTCAGATATTCCGTAGTCTGCATATTGGCATCTTTCTTCTCTGCCAGTTCCGTATCAAACATATCGAAAACGAAATATGCTGTTCCAAGCAAAGGGAGATATATAATCAGCGGTAGCATGTATTTAGGCTGTTTGAAATTGATTTTATCGGTCAGCTTCATGATGATTCTATTTTTGTTTGTTTATTGGGTGAATATTCCTACTTTCTCCCTTATGTCTGGAGCGTATAAGTGAATCTTGTCTCTCGATGGCAGATATTGAACTCTGCTTGTGGTTATATACTCTCGCCATACGGTAGATATTGAAGCCAAAACTTAAAGCGACAAATCCAAAGACAATAACTAAGAATAGTGTTTTGTGTATATCGGCAAATCGTTGTACATGTGCAGCCGCTTTGTCAATTTTCAATGTCTGGGCAAACTTGCGTCCTGCTTTCACTTCACGCTGATAACGTTCCTTATACTGAGGGTCGTTCTTGTCAGGCATCTTCTCGCCAAACAACATTCGTTTTATTCCTTTCATATCTTATGTTTTTAGTAGTTGACTTTTGTCTTTTGGTCGATATCCTTGTTAAGTAGCGTTCTCCAGTTGACAATCAGAAGTCCATGAGGATTGTTATCAGTGCGTGGTACTCTTTTCAACTGACCTGCCGTTACAAGCTCACGAGTCAGAATATTTGTTCGTCTTTCTATTCGTTGACGACCGTAATAAGTGAATTCCATCTTCTCCTTATTGAACTTGATACTATCGCAGAAGATGCTGAATACAGCACTTGTTCCCATGATATTATTATAGAAGCCTTTTTCTTTCAGAGTATTATACTGGGCAAGACCAGTTTCATCCACTAGATACATGGCTTTATTCATGGTGTATTTTATATACTTATCATCAGGAGCCAAGGTGAAAAAGTAGTGGTGGAAAGCTTCAATATGTGCTTTTGCTTCCACATCAAGCGTTTCATCCATTGTCGTCCTTTGCACTAAGATTGGAACATTGCTATCCAAAACATAGATTTTGTTTTGTGCATCGACCACCATATTACGTGCTGTCCAAATACTCGAAATGCTAATGAACACACAGCCAACGAGGAAAAGTCCACAGATGATAGTCACAAGTTTGATTTTATTCTCTAGATTTTTTATTACCATTTTATGATTACATTTTAGGGGTTAAGACTATTTGACTACATGTCCAATCAATCCCTGAGTAGACATTTTTGCTTGTTGAGCAACACCTTCACCAAAGTTTCGTGTCGAGAATGCGGTATCGCCATCGGGTATCATCCATGCTGCCAAATCAGGAACGAGGTTAAGACATTTCAACGCTACGATACTTGCAGCCATCAGATAGCCGGCAGAGAAGAATGAATTCTGTAAGTAGGATGCCATAGTCTGCTCAGAAGCGGTGATTGCAGTAAGGTTTTCAACCTGTATGCTCAGTACGATATCAAAGAGCAAAAGCACATAGAATCCAACGAAGTAGAGCATGGCTCCATAAAAATGCACCGTCAGATATCTTGTTATCCATTTAGCCCAACTGCTTTCCCATTTTGGCAACAGACTGAACGCCCATTGTATAGGACCGAAGATTGTTAGCATTCCTAGGAGTATTTGCTGACAATAAATAGTGCTCCACCAACCGATTCTAAATACTATCAGAGATAAGAGCATCACGATTTTGTCAAGTCCGACAACAGCTCCAGCAGTGAGCGATGTAAACCAAAGACGGCTTGCATCCTTCTCCATATTGGTAACTTCTTCAACACCTGCACTTACCATTGTCTCTTGTACGACAGCAGGATCCGAAGTTCCTTTATGGGCTACATCGGCTTTTGCCTGTAGGTCGTTATAGATTGTGTCTCGCTTATAGATTAGTTCTTGCACTTCAGTGAACTTATCTTCTATCTGAGCTGCTTCCGCTTGATAGAGGTCGTGAGTGTAGGAACCTATGGAATTAGGTACATAACTCAGGAAATCAAGGAAGCACCATTGGCTACCACCTCCAACCATGCCTGTATCAGCAGGTGGATACCACCAACAGAGAATGATGGAGACAGCCAATGGTTTGAATAATTTCATCACATCCAACGGCTCATGTTTAACCATCATTTTGTATGCCATTCCTGATGCCATGACGATGGAGAATAGAGCTGCCAATGCCATACACATCTGTACAAGCCACCAAAATGGACCTTGTGAGCCTGTAAAAGTAGCATCACAAAGAAACTCGTTTGTTTGAAAGATGACATCATCAATCTCTTCTTCGAGGAGATTAATGCCAAAATCTGATAATATGTTAGTACCTTCAGCCATAGATGATTACTTGTTTGATTGTTCCGTTACGTATAACTTTGTTTTTAATCCTGCTTTTCTTATCTCCACGTTTCTATCTGTGATGATTGACATTTGTCGGTTAAAACTTTGCATGCTAATATTGTTATTGGTTTATATCATTCGGATTCCTCTATACTACCATTACTTGACCCTCCGCTTTCTTTTGAGTTACTGGCTTTCTTCCAGTTCCGCTTTGCCAAAAGAATAATGCTTGTCTTATCGGCCAGTTTATAATTTGTGTTGGATGAGAGAAGCTGTTTTGTCTCTTTAGCTGTTTGGAAACTCACCAGTTGTTTTACCAGTGTCTCATTTTTATAATTCAATCCGGCATATATATCCAAGTACATTTTCTTTCGTTGTGCATTGGGCATATAGTAGTTTTTTATTGATTTGATGGCACATTCATATTCGTTGTAATACTCAAGCCATTGCTTTCTTTGTTCATAAGATCCACCCATCGGAATGATTCGATCTATGTTTTTCTGAAAGACATCCAACTTGCTTGTTATCTTTGAACCCTCTGCCAACCATGCTAAATCAATACTTCTATCAGCGAGGTTAAGTGCTTCTATTTTAGCTCGTTTTGTCAGAGCTGAATCTATTGTTTCTGCATAATCAACTTGATTGTAACAGCTTATGCTGGCTATCGTGCGGTAACCTTGCTTATTCTTTGCGGCAGCTGTCTTTTTGTATGAATTATGTGTTGCCATATAATATAGTTCAGGAGAGAGAGAACCGGCTCCAGTTTCCATCACGGTAATCTGATTCTGTTTAGAGGAATCATGATTGTATGATACTCTCTGTGCATTAGCATAATCTGCGGAGCACAAAGTCATTATTGCCATAAGACTGTATGTCTTTATTGTCATCTTCATTATTCAATATTTATAAAATTGTACTTATGCTATTTCTCTAGTTTTCCGGCTTTCCGCCATCTTCCAAATGCATCATCTATCATTTCTTTCTTTGTTTTCGTTCGATATACCTTCTCTTTCCAATAGCCCATTCTCAACTGGATGTATCTCCAAGTGTCGAAATAGGCTGTGTTAAGCATCTTTTCTATATTGTCAAGTGATGTATTGATACTTTCCATGACTACAAGCAAGTCTGCTGTTGAACAAGCAGCAGCCCCTGTGGCGTATAGCACTAAATCACTGAGCGATTTATAAAGATATTCTCCCTCTTTAGCAATATTCGCAATGGCTTTTATGTTGATACTTATGAGCATTGTATCTGCCAACTCGATATGCTTACGTTTCACCACCTGAGAGTTGAAATCGTTCAAGAGTTTCTTGTAGTCTGATATTCTATCACTGACATTCTCATAAGTATTAACGGCATTCATGCTTGTACGCAATGATTGATACAACACGTCTATCACGTCAAAAGCCCTGGTATATTTATCTAGTTCGACATTGATCTCTTTGTAGTTATTAGTCTGCTCACTACTATACTGATGAAGGAGTTTATTGCTGTATTCCAATGTTGATCTTGCCAATAACAGACTACGCTGTTTCTTATGGTCATTTATGTAGGCTTCTACACTCACAACATCAAAACCCCATTGTGCCATCATCTTGAGAGGGGATAGTAAAACGATAAGCATAAAAATCAACTGTCTCATTGGTCATTCTCCTCTTCATATTTGCCATTATAGCTATCAGAGTGTTTGGTACTGGCAGCCTTACGCAACCAACGTTTACGACATTCTTCTACTAAGGTTAATCGTCTGCCTTGGTCTGCATTAACATAAGGGGCTATATCAAGAAGAACATCTATGATATTACGTTTGTAATGCATCATCTTCTCCAGAGAAACAAGGTCTGCATATATTTGTGTAATTCTACTGTCTATCTCCATTGCGATATTCAGCCTGTCCGATGACCATAGAAGATGACGTGTGTCATCTGTATTGTCTGTCTCTGCCGGTTCCGTCTTTGCATACTCAGTAGTAATCTTACAAGATGGATATTCACGGGCTATTTCGGATATGCGTTTATTCACTTCATCAGCCTTTTGTTGTTC
Organism: uncultured Bacteroidaceae bacterium; assembly: GCA_964403455.1. Lineage (GTDB taxonomy): Bacteria > Bacteroidota > Bacteroidia > Bacteroidales > Bacteroidaceae > Colenecus. The sequence goes on from CAYOGG010000017.1 coordinate 9,823, forward strand.
ACTTTTGTTTGGATCAAGCGTCAATACATCGACAACAGAGGTATCTGTATATTCTGATGTAAGTGACCAACTGATTTGCATGATAGCTCTGTGTATCTTGATACCCAAGAAATATTTAGGTTTTCTGGCAATACTCAATGTGGCTGTGAATGTTATTACACCATTGATGTTTGGCATCGTTGCTTTTCGGATATAGGTATATCCATTCCAAGAACCTTGTCCTTGCCAAGTCAGGTTATAGGCTGATTTACAATCCGCCATGATAGCAGGGATACGATAATAGTCATCAGTAGCAACAGAATTGTCGTTTGATGCTTCTGCTTTTGCATTAGTGATATCGTTGAGTTTCTGTTGCCATGTAGTAAGTTCCTTCTTAAGCTCTGCAATATTATTTGAATTCTGATTATACTGCTCACGATAACGAGAAGCATCATTAACACTTGCACTAGCAATATATTGCAGCAATGTCTTATTCTGCTCTTCCAAAGCGGCTATCTCCAATTCCAATTTGCTGATAGCACTCTTTGCTTCCTGTTCCATTGCATCGAGTTCAGATGTATCAAGATTGCTTTCTGAGATGGTTGTACTCATAGCACAATCCTTACTGTGGTTATTTAACGAGCCACTGCAACTACTGCATTTATAGTTAGTTGTTCCAGAACCTAATGTGACACCATCACTACAAGTTACGCTGATAGTTACGGTTTCACACCCTTTAAGCTTTGCTGCATCAGTAGTCTGATAATACTTTTTGCTATCCGAACCGATATAGTATGTATAGCCATTCTCATTATCATTAAAATCAGAAAGGCGTGCCTCTAGTTGTGCTTTGAAAGTATTCAGATCCATAGAGTAGGAATCGAAAACGTCTTCGTATATTTCTTCTGTATGGTTCCAACTCTTTGTGACATGAATCTCATAAGCATAGGCTTTCTTCGTCTGTCTATTGTTACGTGTAATAATATAGCTCGACCACCAATAATTCATAGAGTAGGTATTGCCATCATTACTGTTATTGAGTTGCTGTATACGATTTCTAGACCATCCGGCCATATTTTCTGAATTTCTCAATACCGTTTCCATCTGAGAGGAGTTTGGATAGAAATTGGGATCAGATGTATCAAATCGAGTCCAATGTGGTCCCGAGATTATGTCATCTTTACCTGTCGGTGGATAATAATCACAAAGAACAATACGTCCTTGGTCACGACGATATATATACCATCGTTGTGTATAGTATTGTCCCATAACGCCATCTACATAATCACTTATCCATGAGGTCATATTGTAATTGGAAAAACTAAAAAGTGCTGATACATTATCACTTCCACCAATAGCTTCAAGTAATACTCCACCGGCATCTTTTTCAAATTTTTCAAAAGTGTTGGCATAGTTTTTCGCTATGTCAATGGCTGATGACATCTTTCCTGAAAACAATGAATTGAACTGGCTTGACTGCATTAATGTTTCACCAAGATTAGTAGTTCCGGCCGCTGCCAAATTTGCTCCTGAACTATAGAGATTATCCAAATCCGCTTTTAAGTCATCTTTAGAGAAATTGGTAGGTATATTAGAGAAATCTTTGAGCATAGCCTCGAAATCAATATTTCCTATTTCTGATAATTTTAGGATGGATGCAATCTCTTGGTTGATTTGCAGAAACGCTACATCTGAAAAAGACAGGGAGGAATTTGTTACCACACTTTCAAACTGCATACACAGATTTTTTGTGTCATCACATATTTTCATCAAATAACTGCCCCAATACATAGCTGTTTGTGGACTTTTGATCATCAGACCCGCTACTGTCCATATCTTCGGCATAATCTTATCGCTAACCATGTGATAGATACGCTTGTAGAAATAGTTTTCTGTAGAGCTTGACCAAATGCCTAAGTTCGTAAGTGCCTTTCTCTCCAGAAACTTGGAAGCAAAAATACCTGCGGAAGCTACTTCAGCGGCATTATAGTGTTGAAGTATTTTTTGAACTTGCTCATTGTAATATCCTTCAGTAACGGCTTCTGCATTATAGGCAGCAGCCATAGCTGCGATAGTTTGTTTATCGTAGTTTATGCTGTAGTACTGTGCTCTAGCTGAGACTATCACACAAAATAGAATTGCTATAATTACCTGAAACCGTTTCATTGTTCTCTTGTTTGGTGGGATTATTTTGATGTTTGTTTTGGGCTTTCCTGACTTCTACATTCTGATGCACGTTGCACGATATCATCTGTAAAGACTTTGAACACTTCCGATGATTGTACCATAGCTATCTGCAAACGGAATGAGAATGGGAAAAAGAGTCTTACAAACCATGATTGATGGGTCAACAGTTGGATTCTGGTCTGATGACGCATCCACTCCAAATCATTAAGCGTCCCTTTTTCAAATGGATTAGCATTGATCTTGTTGCGATATTCTATTTGATTGTTGGATTTCTTATCCTCTGTTTGCTTTGAGTTTCCCTTGAGCGTTTCCTCTTTAATGGAGGCTGATCCTTGCTTTTTCTCATAAGTATCTTCGACCTTTTCTTTGCCATGTAGTTTGTTATACTCTGCATCCTTATAGTCTTCGATGTCTTTATCTGTCATACCAAGACGTAATCCATAACCTGCAAGATGTTCTTTTATTCTATCTACAATATCTTTTGTGATATGAGGAACTTTGAGCAGCTCTTCTTCTGACATCTTACATATTGATTCATAGGAATCACCATGACGATCTTCTTTATTTAATTCATGTGCCAACTTATCTATCAAGCTTGGTCTGATATCCAACTCGATGAAATGTAAACGATTTACTAAATCTATTCTTTTCATTGTTTATTAATAATTTGGTTGTTTTTTCTTGCTCAAATTCAAAACACATCCTTCTTGATTAATCTTTTGAGCAAATTGTAGTGATTTAGCAATACCAGATGCATCCCAGTCTTTACAATAGGCTTCAATAGCTTGTTGGTGATTGCAATTCAACTCTTTCTTGTAGAGTTTCAAAGCTTCTTTCTCGGCTCTCTCAGTTGTATATGTCATGTAGCACTCATGTGGTTCCTCTACGCCATAAACACCACTGGTAGTTCCACGCCGAATAAAGACCTCACGGAAGAAACTACGACCTTCTTTATTCTCAAGTCGGTTGATCGTAAAAATCTTCTTGCAATCTACATCGGTCAATCCGAGGATAGCTTTAATGGTATCGAAGCGTTCACGGAACTTGCTTTGGTCAAGTAGCATTACTACATCTGAATTATTGATGATGGCTTCTTTCACAACAGGAGAACCAATGATATCTTGAATCTCTTGAGTTACCACACCAACAGATGCCCAAAACTTTCTCGCAGTTTTATAGAGGTACTTAATGTACTCTGCCATCAATGGACTTGCTATAGCTTTCCATGCTTCCTCAATCACAAGCACCTTGCGGTTCTTCTTGATTCGCATCTTCTGCAAGAACACGTCCATAATAATGAGTGTGACTATAGGGAAAAGAAGTGGGTCATCCTTGATTGCATCAATCTCGAATACGATAAAAGTCTCATCGAAGAGTGAGCCGTCCATATCCTCATTAAGAGTTTTATCATGGTTGCCACCTCTATAGAAGTCCTTCATCATATACCGATAGGTACTTATATCTATTCCTGTAATGCTGTTCTCATGACAGATAGCAGGGATACGTTGAACAGAATACTCATAGAAGGTATTGAAAGAAAGGCTCTCTACCTTTAGTTCCTTACGTCGATTTTCGATTTCGTCGATAACATTATTGATACGTTCATCTCTCTGTTGCTGCGTTTCGTCTGGATGTTGGTTCATCAAGTTGTGTTCGTCTATCTCAATACTTTTCTTCAAATCATCACGCTGGGGTGGTGTAAAGCCGTTGAACCCATTAAAGAAAGTGGAATAATATTCCGTTATAACTTGATCTATGAGTCTGTCTTCTGTTTTGGAGATAGTTCCTTGTGTACCTTTCCAAATGAGTAGTACCAAATTTTTCAAGAACCCAGTTTTCTCCACGTTAAGTTCCTCTCTCTTGATTCGGAAAGGATTCATGGTTATGGGCTTCTCTTCCGTATAGGAGATATATTTACCTCCGACATACTCACAAAGTCCTTCATAAGAGTTACCGGTATCGACCATAACAACGTCAGTATTCTGTTCCCAAAGTTGACGGACTACGCTGTTCATATGAAAACTCTTGCCCGAACCTGATGGCCCTAAACAAAAGAAGTTGCTATTGTCAGTCAGCTTGTTACGCCCTTCCTTACCAGTAATATCAATTGCTACGGGTACTCCTTGACGGTCGGTATAATATATTTTCAGCGGAGTATCTTCGCTATGCTGAATTTTCTCTTTATACATTAGACATGTTGCCGCATCACCCAATGTCAAGAATCTATCGTAGTCTTCGTTCATACTATAGCAGTTTCCCGGAAATGAATTAACGAACAGTTCCAATTGATTGTAGGCTCTCTTGCTTATATGAATACCCATGCGTCCAAATGCATTCTCCAAATGGTTTGTACATTTTTGAATGTCTGTATCAGGAGCAACTGCGACAACCATGTTATAATGTGTATAAACCAACTGCTTGCTTTCCCTCGCAATTACTTCTTGCACATTCTTTATATCCTCTACAGCCATTTGGTTGGAAGGATTAGGCATACTGGCATGACGATTCTTCTTCTTGTCAAGTAATGCTAATTCACGTTTTTGATTCGGAAGGAAAACAATTTGATTATAGACAACAGTTTCAGCCCCAGGTATGCTGTCAATCAACGACACCATATCTACTGGCATAGAAGTGTTGTTTACCTCTATATTGGTAAAGGGACGTACTTGTGATGGTAGATTTGCACAATCCACATCTACGAGAGAGAATACCTTGCAGCGTTTGTCACCCATAGAAATCATTTCATCATCAACCTTAAAGCCTGTCATGGATACAGACTTATCCCTGAAATTCATCGCAAAGAATCTATCAACATATTCACTGGCTTCTTCCTTACCAAGGAAACGAACAGGGATACCTGAATCTTTTAACTGATCATAAACCTTATTGATTTTGACGATGAAGTCTCGCCATTTCTTGCTATCGTAAGATAACAGACGGCCTTTCTTGTTTTCTTGAGTGATGATTAGATATGAACTGGTGTCGGTATATTCTCTACCTTTAAAGTATTTAAAATATGATTCAGAAAGGAACTCATGCTCATTTCCACTTTCGTCTTTAAACTGCTTTCTGGTGAAGATATCTTGCTTATGCATGGCATACCCTTCGCCTAATGTTTGTGAGATGGCGGAAAAGAGATGGCTGAACTCATAGTAACTATCGATGTTGGCTGAGTATTTCTGCACAGGATTCTCTATACGCATAACTGCCGAAAACTCGCCAGTCTTTGTATATATCACACCGGTATTCTCAATGTCTTCTATTGAGAAATAGATGTCTTGGAATATTTTCTTTCGTTTGCCACCTGTTCCGAAAGCATAGACACTAATTGCCATGCCTAAGCAGATTGCAATGAAAAATAGAATAATGTACAGTACCATTTGATATTGTTTTTATGACTGGTTGATTAATGACTCATTTCGCACACAAGGAACTCGATGTGACATTCCCATATATTTTTAAATTTATCAATGCTTTCACAGACAGCTTGATGGCAACCCATGTATTCTTTGGTATTATTCAGATCATAGTTTTTCACTCTCCAAAAAGTGATAATATTCAAATCACCATAGATTGCTTCCCTTAAAGTATCTATGATACTGATTCTCTTATCTCCAGTTAGCTTTTGGAAATCAGCATAGCATTCCTTACTGATTTTAAGAGGGAGCACTACAGGTTTTAGATTAGCAAAGCCAATTGTCAATTCAATGTAGCCCTTACCTTTATCCTTAAAATCAAGTGATAGAAAATCTTTAATGGTTAAGTTTCTGATTGCCATAAAACCGATTCTCATACCTGCATCTTGATTGCCGTTGCTTTTATTTTTTCTTTTATTCTTAGTCATTTCGTTATTGATTTATTGTTTTGCTTGTGATACTATCCGTACTCAAATTTTTGACAGAAACAGATGTGATACTATCTTGAATAGATGTTGTATCTATTACTGTTATCTGAGTTACAGTTGTTTTTTGTACTTCTTTACTCCATTGTATCCTTGCCTTTTCTGCTGACCTTACGGCATCAAGACTAGGTGGAGTGTAATGTTTCTCCTTACATGAGATACAAAGTGCCGATACCATCAGACATAGAATGAGTGGTTTCTTCATTGATTGTGGAATTTATAAAGGCAGGCTCTGCCTGGATTTTAGGTAGAACCTGCCTGCGTTCAACATTTACTAATAATCCATACGTTGGTCATGATGGTCATATCTTTACTTAAATGTGCTTGCTTCTTGCGTAAATGAATATTCCTCGGTCGTTCTTCTTAGTGTGCAGTCCTTTCCGTTGTTTGATTATGATTAGTCCGGCACCCACTGAGATAGTAGCGACCAGAACAATTAATCCTGCGACAAATCCTAGTAGGCAGTATGCTGCAATGAAACCAATGATAGCTCCGCCTACAGTTCCTGCCGCCCAGTAGATATATCTTCCTTGAAATCCCATAAATTCAAGTGGCTTCTGCAAGCCCTTGAAAAGGGGATATTCAGGATAATGGATTGTCTGTTCTTTACTGGTCATTTATGCTTAGTTTGTTACGCCAAAGAACAATGGAAGTGCTTGAGCTGCTGATACGAGGAAAATACATGCGCCTACAATCATCATGATCTTTTTCTTGA
>CAYOGG010000018.1:0-15850 GCA_964403455.1 uncultured Bacteroidaceae bacterium
CAGACGGTGAACATTGGGCGGAAACAAAAGGTCCGAAGATCATAAAATCAAATCTCCGGGCCTCGCTGTTACCTAATTCTATAACTACCTACTTAGTAAAAATCAATTAATAACCTCCATTTGACAGTTCCTACAGTCAAAGCGCAATTCAAACTTACGTCCGTCATTGGTTATCAGATAGTAAGGTTCATTATACGGAGACTTCTCCTTTTGATATTTCGGGCACCATCCAAAAGCATATCTCAGACAGTGTTTGCAAAACACTATAGGTACTCCCGTTGCAGGAGTCTTCTCAAATGCATCGTCTACACTCTTGACTCCGTGATCCTGATAAAAAGTTCTAGCCTGAGCATTCATCACATTACCTAAATATGTCAACTTACTTATAGGATAAACAGAACCGGGCTTGGATCTTTTACGTTCAGGTCTGAGATACTCTACTTCACGTAATTTGGTGAGTGAATCTACAACCCGTCTTCTCATATCCGAAAGAATAGACGACGGAATGAACCAATCTTCCTGCATATTGATAATGACATCATCGGATTCAAAAATTGAACCACCCAACTTAAGCAGTTGAGTCTTGATGTTTTGAGTCTGCGACGAATGTGCTTTTTCTTTATTATATACGGTTTCTACTGAAGCTTGCAAACCATCTTCATCTGTCATTCTGATAACAAATCCGTTTGGAGTATCTTCCAACAGTATATCAACACGAATATTTCTTACCGCAGACTCTTTCGAAAGAAACTTATCCATCTCCTGATCGAAATTCCGATATGTCTGCATTCCTTTTTTAAGCCTTGGCTGTAAACTATGTCCCTCTACGAAAAAAGATATGCGACCGTTCTCAACCTTATTGACTCTATAGCCTTCCAACTGACCAACCTCATTAAAAAAGCATAGTCCGTCTCCGTTATGAAACGACTTAATCCCCGATACAATAGCCCATCCGTTACCACAATCCTTTACTAAACCCATCGGCTCTCCAATTGACTTAGGAGTATTGAATGAGAATATATCAGAACTTCTTCCATGAAGGAAATAATCTGTAAAACCTCTATTGAAACTCTTCTCCAATACAGGTTCAAAATTATATGATGAGTGGCCTGAAGATGACCTTATATAATCTTTTCTACGTTTCAGAATCTCTTCCATGCGACGGTTGTAACACGCAGTCACATTCTTTACATATGACGTATCTTTGAGTCTTCCCTCAATTTTGAATGATACCACACCCGCATCCATCATCTCCTCCAGATAATCAATCCTTTTCATGTCTTTCAGAGAAAGTAGATGCTTTTCATGACTGATAACCTTTCCATCCGAATCAATAAGATCAAAAGGCAGACGACAAAATTGAGCACACTCTCCACGGTTTGCACTCCTTGAAAAACAATTCTGAGAAGCGTAACACTGTCCGCTATAACTTACACATAACGCTCCATGAACAAAACACTCCAACTCGACATCCGGACAAGCATCATGGATACCCGATATCTCATCCAATGATAACTCACGCGCCAAAACTACACGGCTGAAACCGTTATCGGATAGGAACCTTACTTTATCTATAGTTCTGATATCCATTTGGGTACTGGCATGCAACGCAATGGGAGGCAGATTAATCTTCAATATTGCAGTATCCTGAACAAGAATAGCATCCACACCTGCCAAATACAACTCATTAATAAGCTGTTCAGCATCTTTCAGCTCTGAATCATCAAGTATTGTGTTAATAGTCACATATACCTTTGCAAAAAACTTATGTGCAAACTCCGTCAAAGTAGCAATATCATTTACACTATTACCGGCAGCTTGTCTGGCCCCAAAACGCGGAGCACCGATGTATACCGCATCGGCGCCGTGCTTGATTGCTTCCATTCCGCTTTCAATATTACGGGCAGGAGCAAGTAACTCAATCGTATTACTTCTCTTCACTAATACTTATATTACCAGATTCTCGCCCTATTCTCAGGTGCAATATACAACGAGTCAGAGGGTTGTATATCAAACGCTTCATACCAAGCATCTATATGCGGCAGCGTTCCATTGACACGCCACCGTGTCAATGAGTGAGGATCACTCTTGGTAAGTTGTAATGCATACTCATCACGAATGTTCTCGGCCCAAACACCGGCATAAGCCAAGAAAAAACGTTGATCAGCCGTAAAGCCGAGTTTATCTTCTAAAGGAGCATCCTTAGTTGCGTTCTTATATGCTTGATAAGCAATCATCAAGCCTCCGTGATCAGCCAGATTTTCACCTTCGGTAAGAGCCCCGTTAGCTTTTACACCGGGAAGCACCTCAATCTTATTGAAGTGATCCACAAGTACCTGAGCACGCTCATTGAACTTAACATCATCACCTTCCGCCCACCAATTGAGCATGTTGCCTTCCTTATCAAACTGGCGTCCCTGATCGTCAAATCCGTGAGTCATCTCATGACCTATCACAACACCGATAGCTCCGTAGTTGAATGCATCATCGGCATTCATATCAAAGAAAGGATACTGTAATATACCGGCCGGGAAACAAATCTCATTGGTAGTAGGATTATAATATGCATTGACAGTTTGAGGAGTCATATGCCACTCCGTGTTATCAACCGGCTTCTTATATTTACGCTCTACCTGATCTGCCCAAAAGAAACGATTTGCCTCGACACTGTTTTCGAACAATGTTTTGGTAGGATCGATAATAAGCTTACTATAATCTTTCCATTTGTCGGGATATCCGATCTTTACATAAAATGCATCCAGTTTCTCATGGGCGCGAATCTTTGTACTATCACTCATCCACTGTTGAGCATCAATACGTTCACCAAGTGCTTTCTGAAGATTTGCTACAAGTTTAAGCATGCGTTCCTTGGCTGCCGCAGGAAAATATTTCTCTGCATAGAGCTGTCCGATAGCTTCACCTAATGTCCCGCTTACCGAACTGGTAGCACGCTTCCATAGAGGTTTCTGTTCCTGCTGACCGCTCATGGTACGTCCATAGAAATCAAAGTTTGCGTCATCGATCTCAGATGTAAGCATCGATGCGGCTCCATCAATGACCTGCCACTCCATTATTGCTTTCTGATCTTCCAAAGATACCTCAGACAGAATCTTTTCCACTTCATGTATTGGTTCCAACTGGTTAACATCGACAAAATCGACACTGTCAAGACCCAATATCGAGAAGAACGTATCCCAATCTATTCCTGAAAATTCTTTTTTCAGATCGGCATAAGACATCTTATGATAATTGTTTGGAATATCGCGTAGCTGAACATTATCATACGACTTATCGGCAATACGCATTTCTATGGACCAAACGGCATTCATTTTTTTTGTCGCAGTTGCTTCATCATATCCGAAGAGTTTGAACATACGTACCACATGTTTCTTGAATGCCTCACGAATAGCCTTTGTGGCATCATCATTATCAAAATAATACTCCTTTGAGCCAAGAGACAATCCACCTTGACCGATGCCGACGATATTCATTTTACTGTTCATCAAATCAGCACCCAACCCGATATCGAAATATCCGCCTACTCCGTAAGGATCCAGTTCTGTCATTTCCTTTAAAATATCGGAGCGATTATTAATGGCCTCAATACGATCCAATATAGGTTTGACAACAGCAATACCTTCATTGTTTCTACGTACCGTATCCATTACCAGATTATATAAGTCGGCAATCTTTTGAGCATTTGAGCCTTTGACATTATCTGTTCCTACGATACTGTCAATAAGATCTTTCAACTGTTGACGGTTATTTTCCGCCAATACATCAAAACTACCGTAACTGGAATACTCGTCGGTAAAAGGGTTATTTTTCAACCAGCCACCGCAAGCATACTGATAGAAATCGTTACCTGCGGTAACGGTTGTATCCATATTGACAGGATCGATTCCTGCACTCAATTCCATAGATTTCTTTTCTTTACATGCAACCATTGTGATTGCCATAAGAGTTAATAAATAAATTTTTCTCATATATCACTTATTATTACCAAATACGGGCTCTTTTATCAGCAGGGATATAAAGCTTATTGTCTTCCGTAACATTAAAAGCATCGTACCACGCATCAATATGCGGCAAGGTTCCGTTTACACGCCAACGGCCCAATGAATGCGGATCGCTTTTGGTACGCTTACGTATCTCTTCATCGCGTATCTGCCCGGCCCATACTTCGGCATAGGCCATAAAGAAACGTTGTTCTGGAGTAAATCCGTCAACAGTTTTTAGCGGAGCATCCTTTGTGGCATTCTTAAATGCCTGATAAGCAATCATCAGGCCTCCGTGATCGGCAATATTCTCACCAAGTGTAAGAGAACCGTTTGCGTGAAGACCGGACAACACTTCTATACTGTCAAAATGATTTACAATTACCTGCACACGTTCTTTAAACATCGAAGCGTCGGATGCAGTCCACCAATCATGCAAATTGCCCTCTTTATCGAACTGACGTCCCTGGTCATCGAAGCCGTGAGTCATTTCATGACCTATTACAACACCTATTGCTCCGTAATTGAATGCATCATCAGCACTCATATCGAAAAAAGGATACTGCAAAATACCTGCCGGGAAACATATCTCATTAGTAGATGGATTGTAATACGCATTTACGGTCTGAGGTGTCATAAACCATTCGGTATTGTCAACCGGTTTCTTGAATTTACGCTCTATCATATCCTGTACCTGGTAATGACTGACCCCAATCATATTATCGAAATAACTCTTTGAGGGATCAATAGAGAGTTTGCTATAATCTTTCCATTTGTCCGGATAACCTACCTTAACATAAAACGATGCCAGTTTATCATGAGCCAGAGCCTTTGTGCTGTCGCTCATCCAATCCTGCGCATCAATACGTTCACCGAGTGCTGTTTGGAGATTAGCAACGAGTTTTTCCATCCGCTCTTTAGCTTCTGCAGGAAAATATTTTTCCACATACAACTGTCCGATGGCCTCACCCAAAACTCCGCTTACTACACTTGTAGCTCGCTTCCACATTGGTTGTTGCTCTTTCTTACCACTCATTACACCTCCATAGAAATCAAAGTTAGCCTTATCCAACTCGGATGTCAGTTTTGATGCGGCAACATCAATAAGTTGCCATTCCAGATATGCTTTTTGGCTTTCAACGGATTCTTCAGCCAAAATCTTCTCAATCTCATGAATAGGTTCCGGTTGATTCAAATCCACCTCCTCAACTCCTACAAAACCGATAGTATTAAACACTATGTCCCAATCTATCCCGGAATACTCTTTTTTGAGTTCATCAATGGTCATCTTATGATAATTGGCTTCCGGATCACGTAACTGTACGGCACTAAAAGATTTCTCGGCTATTCTTGTCTCAATCTTCATTACACTCTCCATCTTAGCTTTCGCTATTTCAGGATCGAAACCGCATATCGTAAACATTCGTATAACATGTTGCTTAAAAGCATTACGAATTGCGACTGTAGCATCATCAGTATCCAAATAATACTCCTTTTCACCAAGAGACAGACCTCCTTGTCCTACTCCTACTATATTGTTCTTGCTGTCCTTTGTATCCGCTCCTATAAACACGCCGAAATATCCGCTTACAAGTCCGTCATATTTCAGTTTTATCATAAGTGGAAGAATCTCCTTGGAATCTTTAACCTCCGATATACGATCAAAATATGGCTTTAATGGAATAAGACCTTCCGAGTCTCTACGTACAGAGTCCATAACCAGCTTATACAAGTCTGCAATCTTTTGCGCATTCGTTCCGTTCGCATTATCAGATGCAACTATTCCGTCAATCAACTCTTTTAGCTGTTGCTTGTTGTCTTCACCCAACTTATCAAAACTACCGTAACGAGAATATTCTGCCGTTAGAGGATGACTTGCATTCCAACCTCCGCAAGCATATTGAAAGAAATCGTCTCCGGGTATCGCTGTTGTATCCAGATTCTCAGGTTTCACTCCGATACCTAATTTCCCGGAATTACAATTGCATGATGTAAATGCAGATATTACCATTATCACTAAAACAAAATTACATAGTCTCATATTAATACTATTTGTTTTCACTCTCAATCATAGCCTCTTCCCAACGTTTCTCGGCCTCTGCCAATTGGGATTTCAGTTTTCCATAGGCTTCGAACATTACCGGATTCTGAGCTCCGGACGGAGTGACCATCCACTCCTCCATCTCCTTAATATCTCTTGTCAATTTATCAACCTGACGTTCACAGTCCTCAAGATGTTTCTGCAACTTACGTCTCTGTTTTTCAGATTCTTTTTGAGAAGCATAATCTTCCTTTCTGACAGCTGTTTTTTCCTCTTTCAGGACTATCGGACCTTTCATCTGACCAATATCTGAAAGTGACTCCACATTCTTCTTATGAAGAAAGTCGTATATACCTCCCAAATGTTCCTTGACCTTCCCGTCAGCAAACTCATATACCTTTGTCACCAATCCATCCAAGAACTCTCTATCGTGACTTACCACTATAACAGTACCGTCAAAAGCCAATATAGCTTCTTTCAAGACATCCTTGGAAGCCATATCCAAATGATTGGTAGGCTCATCAAGTATCAGTAGATTCACAGGTGTAAGCAGTAGCTTTATCATTGCCAAACGACTTCTTTCTCCTCCGGATAGAACCTTGACTTTCTTCTGATTGGCCTCCCCTCCGAACATGAATGCTCCCAATATATTATTTATCTTGGTCCTGATAGGTCCGGTCGCCACACTATCGATTGTATCATACACAGTAACCTCATCCGGAAGCATCTGGGCCTGGTTTTGAGCATAATAACCGATCTGAATATTATGTCCTATCGTAAGCTTGCCATCAAACGGGATCTGCCCCATGATACACTTTACAAGTGTGGTCTTTCCTTCACCGTTTCTTCCAACAAAGGCAACCTTTTCACCACGCTTGATAGTCAAATCCACATTGTTGAATACATTATGATTACCATATGTCTTTCCAACTTCCTCACATATAACAGGATAGTTACCGCTGCGAATAGCCGGAGCAAACTTCAAATGCATGGCCTTGTTATCAACATCATCGACCTCAATAGGAACAATCCTCTCCAATGCCTTAATACGACTCTGTACCTGCACTGCCTTTGTAGGCTTATAACGAAATCTCTCAATAAAATCCTTTATGTCGGCAATCTCCTTCTGCTGGTTCTCGTATGCGCGAATTTGTTGTTCACGACGTTCCTGACGCAGCAACACAAATTGATCATACTTGACTTTATAGTCATATATCTTTCCACAGGATATCTCTATAGTACGATTGGTAATGTTATTTATGAAAGCTCTATCGTGGCTGACTAATATGACTGAATTACTACGTCTTGTCAAGAAATCTTCAAGCCACTGGATGCTCTCTATATCAAGATGATTGGTCGGCTCATCAAGTAAAAGCACATCAGGATGACTCAAAAGAAGTTTTGCCAACTCTATTCGCATACGCCAACCTCCGCTGAATTCACTTGTAGAACGTTCGAAATCGCTTCTTCTGAATCCCAAGCCAATAAGTGTCTGTTCCAAATCTGCCTGATAATTGGTACCACCCATCATTTGAAAGCGTTCACTTTCTCTCGTAAAGCGTTCTATCAAGTCATGATAATCATCACTCTCATAGTCGCTACGCTCCGCAAGTTGATTGTTCAGATGCTCTATCTCATCTTGAATACGATGGATTTCCGCAAAAGCCAATTCCGTCTCTTCACGAACGGTTTTTGTGTCCGAGAGTTTCATCACCTGAGGCAGATAACCTATAGTCATCTCTTTTGCAACAGAAACAATACCGGATGTCGGTTGTTGCAAACCGGCAATAATCTTCAACATAGTCGACTTACCGGCACCATTTTTACCGACTAATGCGATGCGTTCCTTATCTCCTACAACAAAACTTACATCGCTGAAAAGAGGTCTGACTCCAAACTCAACCTTAAGGTTTTCAACAGATAACATGAAATAATTTTATTATCAGGCAAATAGCTTTGAAGGATATATTCCTTCATTTACCAATTCCTGAATCTTGTCCACAACACCTTGACGGTCTTCAGAATAAGTTACACCAAACCATTTTGAGGTGGTATCCAAAACTTCGACTGTAGCGGTATTGTTATTTATCAACTCATTTACCATTAATGGTATGTAATATTCCGATTTTGGTTTCTCAATATTTTCAGTCAGGAAGTGTCTAAAATAATCTTCAGAATATTTGAAATAATCAGGAGTAAACCCCCAAACATTCATTGACACAGGAGTATTATCCGATATCTTAACCCAATTATCGTTTTCATCTTTATAACATACCGAACCGTCAACACGTACTATCTCAGTACGTTCAACAACAGACTCCAGATGTTTTTGAGGATTGACTTCACATACACCTCTTGAGACTTTTCCATTCTCGCTTAAAGTATTCGCTACACGAAAGCCTACCATAGAATAGGTATTCTTCGCTCCTTCCGGCAGTTCTTCAAGAAATTTGCCTATAACGACAAATGCATCTCTACCGTAGAAATCGTCGGCATTTATTACACAGAAAGGCTCATTTATCACATCTTTTGCCATCAAAACGGCATGATTCGTACCCCAAGGTTTGGTCCTTTCAGTCGGGCAAGTAAATCCTATAGGTAAATCATTTATACTCTGGAAAACCATTTCAACAGGAATATGACCTTCATACTTACTGAGAACCTTATCCCTAAAATCAGCCTCGAAGTCCTTACGGATTACAAATACTATTTTCCCAAAACCACCTCGAATAGCATCAAAGACAGAGTAGTCCATTATCGTTTCACCGCTCGGGCCTAAAGCATCCAACTGTTTCAAACCACCGTATCGACTGCCCATACCGGCCGCCAGAACCAATAGTGTAGGTTTCATATTCTTTTGTTTTCAAATTTTGCACAAAGGTACATTTTTAATACTTTTGTTCAATCAAAAACCTTATATATGAAAAAGATATTTTTTGCGTTTTCGTTAATTATCACAATGATATTGTGCAATAACTGTCAGAACGGTAGCAAAAAAACTCCCATCGAAGAGACCGATACAGACACGATAATCGTAGATGCGGATCAATATATACGTTTTGAGACTTCAAAAGGCACATTTATCGTTAAGCTCTACAAAGACACTCCTCTTCATCGTCACAACATGGTAAAACAGGCAAAAAAAGGCGTTTATGACGGACAACTTTTCTTTGGAGTAGAAAGAAAATATAAAATTCAAGCCGGTGATCCGAAATCAAAAGGTGCAGCTGCAGGTAAGGCTCTTGGAATTGAAGAAGAAAATGACACGATTATGGGAGAAATAATGCCTAATAAACACTATCACAAGCGCGGAGCTATAGGTCAAGCCAGTATGCGTCAATTTAACTTCTCTACAAGTCAGCAATTCTACATTATCACAGGTAAGAAATGCAATATCAGTGAGTTAACCTCACAAGAGAGAAAAATAAACAAGCGTTATTTCAAAGCCGTAAAAGATTCTCTTACACAGCCTTATGCAAAACAGATTTTAGAATATCAGAAAAAGAAATACAACAATAAGATCAGCGTATTGAACGATAATTTAAATAAGGAAACTGAAAAAATAATGGCTACTCGTCCGGAATTTGTTTATTCCAAGGAACAAATAGCCGATTATACCACCATAGGAGGAGCGCCGGGTCTCGACGGTCTTTATACCGTATTCGGCGAAGTGATTGAAGGAATGGAAGTCATCGATGCAATTTCATCTTCGCACATAGATAAAAATAGTCGACCTGTACCGGATGTAAAAATAATCAAAGCGACTCTGATTGACAATCCTTCTCAAAATACTTCATTACCGGCTCAGTAAAACTCTGCCATAAGGAATCATTTGGAAGTGGAGCGGTAATATGTATCATCTTGTGCGATACCGGATGTTCGAATGTTATACAGTATGCATGTAGAGATATGCTACCGTCAGTATTTGAACGCTGCGAACCGTATTTCAAATCACCCTTTATCGGGCATCCCATATTAGCTAACTGACAACGAATCTGATGATGGCGACCGGTCTCTAACTTTATTGCAAGAAGATAATAATTAACCGAGCTCCCTATGACCTCATATTTCAGTATTGCTTTTTTACTGTTAGGAACTTCTCTATCATAGGCAAAAGATTTATTCTGCTTTTCATTTCTGACCAGATAACTGACCAACTCTCCACATTTCTCGTGAGGAGGGTTTTTCACAATTGCCAAATAACGTTTGTCAACCTGGCCGTCTCGAAACATATCATTTAGACGCGCCAAAGCCTTACTTGTTTTTGCCAGAACCACCACACCGCTTACCGGCCTGTCAAGTCTATGAGTAACACCTACAAAAACCTTGCCCGGTTTATTGTACCTTTCCTTGAGATAAGTCGCTACCGTTTCAGATAAAGGAGTATCACCTGTCTTATCTCCCTGAACTATCTCAGATGAATCCTTGGAGACTACAATAAGATGGTTATCTTCGTAAAGTACTTCCATTACATATTCATTCCACCGTCTATCTGAAGCACCTGACCGGTGATATAAGACGATTGATCCGAAACAAAAAACAATGCTGCTTTTGCAACCTCATCAACATCACCCCCGCGTTGCATAGGAATACCTTTACACCAGCCTTCCACAACCTTTTCGTCAAGTTTACCGGTCATCTCAGTGATAATAAATCCGGGAGCAATCACATTCGCCCGAATTCCACGTGATCCCAATTCCTTTGCTACAGATTTGGTAAGCCCTATAATTCCGGCCTTTGAAGCAGAATAATTACACTGTCCGGCATTTCCATGAATACCTACAACAGATGATACTGACAATATGGAGCCGCTACGTTTCTTCAGCATTATAGGTGTACATGCATGAATGAAATTGAATGCCGATTTCAAATTTACATTAATCACCTGATCCCACTGCAATTCGCTCATTCTCATCATCAATCCATCCTTTGTAATCCCTGCATTATTAACCAATATATCAATAGTGCCAAATTCCTTTACTACCTCATCAACCACTACATGTGCATTTTCAAACTCTGCAGCATTTGACTGAAATCCTTTGGCTCTTACACCCTTTTCCTTTAGTTCATCTTCCACAACAGTACAACGTTCAATACTATTTACATATGTAAAAGCGATATCTGCTCCCTCACTTGCAAAACACTTGGCTATTGCATAGCCTATACCTCTTGTAGCACCCGTAATCAACGCTACTTTACCTGATAGAATTCCCATAGTATGTATTATTTGTTAATATTATTATATCCTAACGCCCCGTATATCAATTTTTTTGTCTCAACACGCATTTCTTCAATTGAATTTCCCTTCCAAATCTGTCCTCGTATATAGGAAACTTCAAATCCACGCATACAATTATGAATTATCTCCGTGGTTCTCTTTACATTTATCACATTAAATACCCCATCAGTCTTTCCTTCCGATATTATCCTTTGTAACAATAGCTGTTCTTTCTGATCAAATCCTTTTCTAAAATGCTCAAGCCCCCAAATATTTCTAAAAAACGCAGATCTCAAAGTTCCATTGCGATCTACTATTTCCTTCAAGATCCTGAAGTGCCCATAAATAAATTCAATTATTTTTTGTTGTGGAGGAATATTCTTCGTAGCAATAGAGGTAAGATTATCAAGAATAATTTTTACCTCAATATCTATGATCGCCTTATATATTTCCGCCTTACTATCATAGTATGCGTAGACCGTACGTCTACAAAGATTTGATTCATGAGCAATATCTGACATCGTAGTCTCTTCATAGCCATTCTTGATAAACAATGATTTAGCCGCCGAAAGGAGATTCTGTCTTGTTGTCTCTTTATTCATACATATCGTAATAGGTTACAAAAATAATGATTTTGTGAATCTGTACATACAAAAAGACAAGAAAAGACTTGCTAATCCAAAAACAATAGTGTACCTTTGCACTCGCAAGTAAGAAACATCGCGGAGTGGAGCAGAGGCAGCTCGTTAGGCTCATAACCTAAAGGTCGGAGGTTCGAATCCTTCCTCCGCAACAAAGAAAGAAGAGATGCAGAAACGCATCTCTTCTTTCTTTGTTGCCCTTTCGGCAAATCAGGCAAAAAGAAATCTTTCTTATTCTTTTTCTTTAAAATAATAAGAAGTATTGAATACGGTATCCTGAACGGAACAAGCAGATATAATGCCTATGCCGCCACTAATATTTGAATAGATTGATACAGGTTCCGTAAATAGATTATATTCAGTATCCAGATATTTCTTTGACGACTTGATATAGTTATACATTCCCTCTGTCATCGTTTCCAATTTAACAGTAACCACATAATCAACATTTCGTTTAATACCCCACCAGAAATCGCCATTCCTCTCAAAGTCCAAAGATGGTGACTCCATCATAAACTCCAACTCCAAGGGAACATCTTTATCACGCAAATATTCATCTGTAAAAAGAAAATCTTTTTTACGATTGTCACCTTCATCATCATCAAATATGCCTGTTTTTTTAACATTAATATCTTCTAATCCCATAGCCGCCAATGTTGTAGAAGGTACATTAAAATGTGTGTTCTTCGTCATTTGGTAAACAATTGATGAATCACCATACATATCATAATAATAATAATTAGATATTACATTAAATGACAATCTGTAATAGCCGACGTTATTCGATGTATTCAATTTGATGGAAACACAAAATACAGAATCAATAATTACCCATTGAGATAATCCGTCTTCCTTGTATTCCGCATCACACTGTCCGGTATATGGTTTTCGTTTAACTGTCATCTCATTAACAATCTTATTCGGAACTATCTCTTCGGCAGTAGCTACTCCAACATTAGGAACATCAGCCTTAACAAAAATAATATCACCTTCTTTCAACTTGCTTGAACCATAATATATACCATCATTCAGGTTAAGCGTTTCTGATTTACCATTGATTGTAGCTGATAATTTTGCATCATCAACACTCATATCTTCATTAAGGTCAAGAAAAAACGCGCTTTTTGAAACAGAAACCATTATCGAACTATCAGCAATACATCTCACACCCAATACAACCTGTGACTTATCATAAATTCCTTTATATACCGTAGGATTCTCACAGGCTATAAAAATAGTCGATACCAATATCAAAAAAAATATAGATTTTCTCATATACGATTATTTAAAATGTTACACCCCAACTTATAGTCGGGAGTATTGGAAATATAGTAATTTTACGCAGTTCCTTAACAGTCGTATTACCATTAATATCACTATTGGAATATAAATAGACCATAAAAGGATTCATATTGTTATATGCATTATATACCGATATGTTCAGGTGACGTACTGCTTTATGTTTGAACATCATAGTAGGTTTATGGAAATTAAGACTGATATCCATCCGATGATAAGGCTCCATTCTCATATTATTACGGTTATCAATATAACCTCCATTTTCCGAAGAAGGTATTCCGGATTCATCTTCATAAAACGGCAGATTGTAGGACTGTGTGTAAATACTGCCACAATTGCCTGTTGAATACACCCAAGTGGCCGACAAATCAAATCTATCGGAAAATTTATAATTGGTAGTCAGATTGATATCATGACGACGGTCATATTTGGCATCAAATGTCTTGCCGAAATTAATCATTTGACCGGGCTTATCAAACTTCCTTTGCGTACGACTTAATGTATATGAAATCCAACCTGTGAATTTTCCTATTGAACGTTGCAACATAAACTCCAATCCGTAACTCCATCCGCGACCCATAGCCACCTTCTCTTCCCATCCCGTAGATGTTGTCATAAAAGACGAACCATCCTTATATTCCAAAAGATTATCCGCAACTTTATAATAACCTTCCAAAGAGAGATCAGCCTTATCGGCTATATTATAAAAAAAGCCTGCCGATACTTGTTGAGAATTCTCAGGATCTATCTTTGATGTTGCCGGAACCCATAGATCTGTTGGCAGAGAAAGACTTGAATTTGAAAGCAGATGTATATACTGTGACATATACGCATATCCTGCCTTAAATGACATATTATCAGTAAACATTAAACGTGCGGACAACCTTGGTTGTAACGAATTGTACAAACGTCCACCTACTGTAAAGGTTGAGTAATTCAATCCTCCATAAATCTTAAAACTATTTGTTACTGCATAATTATCCTCCAAATAGAGTTGAGTCTCATGAGCGGATATGGACTTCTGACCGATTCTCTGGTTAAAAGATTCCGTATCATTTTTATAAGAAAGACTTGTAACATCAGGGCGAAAAGCATGATGTGTATAAAAGGCTCCGAACCTTACATCATGACTTGGAGTCGGCAAATAATGAAAATCCACTTTTGCCGTCTCGTCAAAAATACCTGAACGCATCTGAATGGACGCATTGGATTCTTCCTGACCGAAATTATTTGATTCCTTGGAATCAATAGTCATTCTGTGACGATACTGAGTATAGTTAAGGCTGGCATCCATAAACAGTTTCGGATTAATAACATGATTCCAACGTAGTGCTGTAATAAGATTACCCCATTTCCATGAAAGTTTTTGGTTGGTATAAAATCCTTCAGCAGAATCTTTCTCCCTATACTTAAAATAAATACCGTCATCACCCGTATAGATACTGAGATATAATCTGTCATTGTCTGAAAAAGTATGTGTTACCTTGGCATTCAAATCATAAAAATAATATCCGCCCATATTTTTTGTTTGATCCTCACTGTTTTTATTTTTAAGTCGATCTATAAGAAGTGCTCCGTTAACTATCAAATCGGAATAAGTTCTACGAAGTGAAATATTAAAGGACGTTTTACCTTTAATAATAGGACCGTTCACATTTATTTTGGAACTGATAAGACCAATGTTCGCATCTACATGATATTTATACAAATCTCCTTCTTTCATTCTAACATCAACAATAGAAGATAAACGACCTGCATAATGAGCCGGAAAAGCACCCTTATAGAGAGTCACATTCTTAATGGCATCAGCATTGAATACTGAGAAAAAACCGAATGTATGATTAACATTATAGAGTGGAACACCATCCAAAAGGAACAGATTCTCATCCGGAGCCCCTCCTCTTACAAAAATACCTGCACTTCCTTCAGTACCGCTGGAAACACCGGGTAACAGTTGTAAAGCCTTAAGCACGTCGGTTTCACCAAACATAGCAGGTACCGCCTTAATTTGTTCAATCGGTAAATCAATAGCACTCATCTGGGATCCTTGTACTCCTAAATCAAGTCTGTTACCAACTATAGTTACCTCTTGCAAAGACTCAATCGGCTTCAAGCGTATATAAACTAAAGTATCACTGCTGATAGACATCGAATCAACAAATGTAGTATAACCCACATAAGATGTTCTTAACTCAACCCTTTTTGAATTCAATGTCAACGAAAAAAAACCATATTCATTACTTGTTGTTCCAAGCCCCGAATTATTATCGAACACAGTGGCATAAACTAATGTTTCGCTAGTATTATTATCAATAATATATCCGCTTACGGTATAAGCCTTCAAAACCAAGTTAAAACCTAAAAAAACTAATAACAGAAACAATCTACTCATGATATAATTATTATTGAGGCGCAAAATTATAAAAATAAGGAACACACATAATACTTCCTATGAGATATCATCTACAAATTCTTTAAAAGAAAATGTAAATTAATCGTTCCCTGTAACTGCGACCGGAGGGAGCATTATAAAACAAGGAAAGGTACTGCGTAATAACAACAAAGAAGCACCCAAAGTTTGACCTTTGGATGCTTCCTCAAAAAGACGGCGGCTACCTACTCTCCCACTAACAATGATTACTTGGTCGGAACG
>CAYOGG010000019.1:0-15816 GCA_964403455.1 uncultured Bacteroidaceae bacterium
CAGAGTATTATCTGCTTACAAAAGACTACGTCAGCGTAAGCGAGTTTGAAGGTAAACCGATTCTGAAAATCCAAAAAGAGGGTCTTACCAAGATGGCAAACGCGGCTTTCCGCGATGTCTCTTTTTTACTGCGTCGTTCACACAATCTTCAGGTCGCAAAGATATTGAGAGATCCGGAAGCTAGTGATAACGATAAATATGTAGCAATCACATTCCTGCGCAATGCCGAAGTATCTGCAAAAGGAAAACTCCCACTTTGCCAAGATACAGGCACAGCCATTATCCATGGTGAAAAAGGCCAACAAGTATGGACCGGTTATTGTGATGAAGAAGCACTCTCAGAAGGAGTCTATAAAACCTACACCGAAGAAAATCTGCGTTACAGCCAAAACGCACCGCTCTCGATGTATGAAGAGGTCAACACCAAGTGTAATCTACCTGCTCAGATAGATATTGAGGCTACTGAAGGCATGGAATACCACTTCCTGTGTGTTACCAAAGGTGGCGGTTCAGCCAACAAGACATATCTGTACCAGGAGACTAAAGCCGTACTAAACCCAAACACTCTGATACCTTTCATGATTGAGAAGATGAAGAGTCTTGGTACTGCTGCTTGTCCTCCGTACCATATTGCTTTTGTTATTGGCGGTACAAGTGCCGAAAAGAATTTACTCACGGTAAAATTGGCATCTACACATTATTACGACTCACTACCTACTACAGGTGATGAAACAGGACGTGCCTTCCGTGATATAGAACTTGAGAAACAGGTACTGCAAGAAGCATATAAGATAGGACTCGGTGCGCAGTTCGGAGGTAAATACCTGGCTCATGACGTACGTATCGTAAGACTGCCGCGACACGGTGCCAGCTGCCCTGTCGGACTTGGTGTAAGTTGTTCGGCAGATCGTAATATAAAGTGCAAGATTAACAAAGACGGTATCTGGATTGAGAAAATGGATGATAAACCGTACGAATTGATTCCGGAAGATATGCGTGCGGAGAACGAAGGTGAAGTAGTAAAGATTGACTTGAATCGTCCTATGAGTGAGGTCTGCAAACAATTGAGCCAATATCCTGTATCGACTCGCCTTTCTCTGAATGGCACTATAATAGTAGGCCGTGATATAGCTCATGCCAAGTTAAAAGAACGCCTCGACAGAGGAGAAGAGTTACCGCAGTATATCAAAGATCATCCTATTTACTACGCAGGACCGGCAAAGACTCCATCAGGAATGCCTTGTGGCTCCATGGGACCTACCACTGCCGGAAGGATGGATTCTTATGTAGACCTATTTCAGGATCACGGAGGTTCAATGATTATGTTGGCTAAAGGTAACCGTAATCAAGCAGTCACCGATGCATGCAAGAAACACGGAGGTTTTTATTTAGGTTCTATTGGCGGCCCTGCCGCGATCTTGGCTCAGAACAATATCAAGAGCATAGAATGTGTAGAATATCCGGAGTTGGGAATGGAAGCCATTTGGAAGATTGAAGTTGAAGACTTCCCTGCTTTCATCTTAGTGGATGACAAAGGCAATGATTTCTTTAAACAGCTCACTCCAAGGAGCTGCGCTACAATACTCTGACATCGTATTTAATAAAAAGAGCGGTAAGGCAATAAAGTCTTACCGCTCTTTTTCTATATAAACATCATCTATGATTGGAAGCATTCAGAGATGAAACCATAAGTTTTTCCAATGCCTTGCGATCCATCAAACCATCCAAATTGATAAAGACAGTCTCATCTTCATCTATTACAAGCATCACCAGACTTGAAACATAATCACCCTTCATCGTAATATACATCTTTACCTTCTCTCCATCATCCTTTACCTCCATCATCAGTTCGTACTTTTGATCTTTAACCAATTTCTCCACATCTGCCACAATAGAGGAACTGACTTTCTCATTTTCACTATCAAGCAAATAAAAGCCTTTAAGCGATCTGATTATTGGAGCCAGATTGACATCAATGTCATTAACAGACATATTGGGCATTGTTCCTATCATATCAAAGACCGCGGGAGAGATAAATACAGCACTTACATCGGGTGCATCAGAGTATTTATTGTATATGCTCCTGCCGCTTTGTGCATATGAACCTGCAGAAATCAGAATCAATGCAATTATGAACAAGTATTTTTTCATATCACTTTTGTTTATTTGTTATATCATTAATCATATCACCTGTCTTATCAAATACGGATTCAGCCTCTGCAGCCTTCTCTAATCCTACATTCATTTTTTCAGACATATATGAAAATGTTTTTTCTATTTGTGCATAAGCCAATGCAGGGTCAGAAAAGGTATCGACAGGCTGATTCTTATGCCAAGCAACAGCCAAAACTACTCCGACAACAACAGCTACGGCAGAGATATTAGCCCACAATGGTTTAACATTGACACACCTCTTTTCCTCCTTCTCATTCAAGAACTCAAGAGAATCAATCATTAAATTAATTTCTTGATGAAGTTCCAAAGGCACCTCTATTTTTTCATCTTCAGAGATTCGAAGGATATCTTCAAAGCTCAGATCTTCAATATCACTAAGTTTTTTCATTGCTAAACTGTAATTTTTCTTTTAATTGTCTGTCTTGCCATACAAAGTAATACTCTCAAATTGGTTTGAGAAAGCCCTGTCCGTTCTGCAATTTCATCATATTCCATCTCTTCAAATATTCTCAAGCAGATAACCTCTCTCTGTTTCTCCGGAAGTGTATCAATAAGAGCCATTGCCATCTTAAGCCTTTCTTTATCAATAATATCCTTATCAATGTCCGCCAAATCCGCCAAATCATATTTTTCTTCCACAGATTCTGCCTTACGAATCTCTGCTGAACGAATCTTGTCAATACATATATTACGTAATGCGGATTGAGCATAAGCCTGAGGATTCAAAACTGAGTCCAACAGATCACGTGAATTCCAAAGTTTGACATAAAGATCCTGTACCGCATCTTTGGCATCATCCTCCGATTCCAAAATATAGAATGCCACTCGATAGAGCTTGGCGTCCAATGGAAGATATACGTTCTTAAACTCCTGACTTGTCATTTATATTTTAATTCGTAGGACTTTATTAAAAGACGTAAGTCTAATTATTTTGTTAAGGTTACTCTTACATATCTTTGATTCAGTTTCAAAGATAGCGCAATTAGAGAGTATAAAAAATGAATGTATTCATTTTGTTCTGCTCTTGACTTGCATTACTTTAAGGCTAACGCCTCCAATATAAGCTTCGTCTCAACAAAGAAAATGAATCAACTCCTTTTCTTTGTATTCGACTTGCATTATCTTTACACTTTAAATGCTGTAATATGTTTTTTAAGGATATCATAGGGCAAGACGAGATTAAGCAGCACCTGATTCAGGAAGCTGATAACGGAGCCGTTCCGCACGCTATGCTATTCTGCGGACCGGAAGGTACGGGCAAACTTCAGATGGCTGTTGCATTGGCTTCATATCTGCTATGTCAAAAACCGGACGGGAAAGACTCTTGCGGCAGTTGTCCTTCTTGCTTCAAGATGAAGAAGTTAGTGCATCCGGATCTGCACTTTGTTTTTCCTGTAATAAATAAGTCAAAATCATCGGCTTCAAGAAAAACCATAAGTGATGACGAGCTGCCTTCATGGCGTCAAATGATTCTGGATAATCTCTATTTCGGTTTTGAGGATTGGTTAGAGGCCCTTGATGCAGGTGATAAACAGGCCATGATATATACGGAAGAGAGCGAGTCTATAATAACGAAACTCTCACTAACTTCCACTGAAGGCGGTTACAAGATATTGATTATATGGCAACCGGAGAAGATGCATGCAAACTGTGCAAACAGTCTTTTGAAACTATTGGAAGAGCCTCCGGCAAAGACTTTATTCATATTGGTATCCAATGCACCGGAACAGATACTTGAAACCGTATTAAGCCGTACACAAAGAATAGATTTCAAACCTATCCCCGAGAATATAATATGTGAATATCTGCAAGGACCTGCATTTAGAATAGAGCCTACCGGGGCAGATGAAATTGCTCGTCTTAGTTGCGGAAGTTGGCTGAAAGCAAAGAAGGCTCTTCAGATTCAGGATGAAAGCCGTGAGTATTTAGACTCTTTCATGCAGTTGATGCGTCTTTCTTATTCACGACGTCTGAAGGATCTAAAGCTTTTAGACGACACTTTGGCTGGAAAAGGTCGGGAATGGCAGAAAAGATTCTTCATATATTGTCAAAGAATGATACGTGAAAACTTCATAATGAATTTTCGCAGACCTGAATTGAATTACATGACCGATGAAGAGAAACAATTTTCCACTAAATTTGCCCCGTTTGTCAATGAAAAGAATATAATAGGCATTATGGACGAACTGTCCGAAGCCCAGAGACATATAGAACAGAATGTTAACGCAAAAATGGTTTTCTTCGATCTCTCGATGAAAGTCATACTGCTTTTAAAATAAAAAATAATGGACGATTTTATACTTAATACCGGTAGCGGTGGAATACACTACAAAGGTTGTGGAAGACATATCGGTCAGCTCCACTCTTTCGATTATTTTGCAGAGGTGCCGGGGGCCGAAGAGGGAAATAGTTTCGTAGAGGTTCAATTCAAGAATACACGTAAAGGAATCTACCTGAATGCCAACAACTTAGAGTTGGAAAAAGGAGATATTGTAGCGGTAGAATCTTCTCCCGGTCACGATATCGGTACTATTACCATGACCGGACGATTGGTAAATCTGCAAATGAAGAAAGCAAATCTCAGGCCTGAAGTTGAGATTAAACGTGTATATAGAAAGGCACGTGAGGTCGATATGGAAAAGTTCAATGAGGCTAAGGCTAAAGAACACGAAACAATGATTCGCTCACGTCAAATTGCCAAAAATCTTGGTTTGGAAATGAAAATAGGAGACGTAGAATATCAAGGAGACGGCAATAAAGCAATATTCTATTATATTGCAGACGGTCGCGTTGATTTCCGTCAACTAATTAAGGTACTTGCAGATAATTTTCATATCCGTATTGAGATGAAACAGATTGGAGCACGTCAGGAAGCCGGCCGAATTGGTGGTATCGGTCCCTGTGGGCGTGAGCTTTGTTGTTCCACATGGATGACAAACTTCATTTCGGTATCTACAGGTGCTGCCCGTTTTCAGGATCTTTCCATGAACCCGCAGAAATTGGCAGGACAGTGTGCAAAACTAAAATGTTGTCTTAACTACGAAGTCGACACTTATGTTGAGGCTCAGAAACGTTTTCCATCAAGGGATATATATTTAGAGACTCTCGACAATATATACTATTACTTTAAGGCCGACATCCTCAGCCATCAGATATCTTATTCTACCGACAAGGTTTTTGCTGCCAATATAGTAACTATTTCTACAGATAGAGCATTGGAAATAATAGCATTGAATAAAAGAGGAATAAAACCGAAAGCACTAAACGAAAGCGAAGAAGAACTGAACGCAAATACAAGTCTTGACATACTTGATGAGAATGCTCTTACCCGCTTCGATAAGAAGAAAAAGAAGAATAAACCGAATAGAAATTTTGGCAATAACAGCGGAGAAGGTAGGAAAGAGACTCGTCCCGGAAATTCTGTAGATAGTCAGAATGATAATAATCACAATTCATACAACCGTGCTGATAATAATGGTACTAGTGATGATCGTGATAACAAGAGAAGAGATAATCGTGGAAATTACAGAGGTAACAATAATTCAAGAAACGACGGACATTGGAATAATAGACCTAATAACAAAGGGAACATAAGACCTGACGTAAATAATCAAAATGGAGATAAAGTCGAACCTCATAAACAAGACAAAAACAGAACCGATAATCGAAAAGAGGATTAGACTTCTTTGGAATTGTGATTAATAATAGTCGTTCTCACGCTTTTCGTTACATAATATCAGACGGAAACATGAGAACGATATTTTAATATCTGGCCGAGCGTTCCGCATCAATCCTCAAAAAGACGAATAAGAGTATTGTGAAACCCCAGAGTGACGAGCCTCCGTAACTAAAAAAAGGAAGAGGAATACCTATTACAGGTGTTATCCCTAATACCATACCTATATTTACGAATAAATGAAAGAATAATATACTCGCTACAGAATAACCGTATACTCTGCCAGAAGTGGAATGCTGCCTTTCCGACAGAGTAATAATCCTTAAAAGAAGTACGGAATATAGTAATAGAACTATGGCTGAACCCAAAAAACCCTGCTCCTCACCAACTGTACAAAAAATAAAATCAGTATCCTGTTCAGGAACAAATTTAAGCTTAGTCTGAGTTCCCTTCATAAATCCCTTACCGCTAAAACCACCCGAACCAATTGCAATCTTTGACTGGTTTACATTATATTCAGCCCCATAAGGATCATCTTTCAGTCCCAATACTACATCTATTCTAGTCTGTTGGTGAGGTTCAAGAATATTCTCAAACACATAATTTACAGAATACAGATAACCGACAAAACCTAACGAGAAAACAGCCACCCAAACATAACGGAGCAACATATCCTTAATGCTTCTTATTACAAGATAAAACACAATAAAGATCTCGGATATCAACTGTAATACGGTTATATCAAAAGGTATTACCAATACAGAAAAAGATAACCCCACAAGCATAACTCCTACACTCGCCAAAAAAACCACAGCTGCAGTCTTTATATCTTTTGAGCTGAACCAAGTAATTATTACAGTCAAAATATGAATAATCAGTAATACAATCCAAGGTCCCACATTAAAAGGTTGATTTGAGAATGGTACATTCCAATACTTCACACCCAGGACAAAAAATAAAACGGCACAAAAGCCGACCAATAACACATAGCCTGTCATTCCTTCCCTGTAAAGCACCAAAAAGAAAGCGCAATAAACAATTGCAGAGCCGGTCTCTTTCTGAGCAATAATCAGTAGCATTGGAAGCATAAATATACCTATTGCAGGTATTAGATTCTTCAAGAAAGAAGCATTAAAATCGTATTTATCTATATACTTGGCTAAAGCTAATGCCGTAGCAAATTTTGCAAATTCCGCAGGTTGAATACTTACCGGTCCAAAATGTAACCATGAATTGGAACCTTTCGTATCAGTACCAATAAAAATGGTAACAATAAGCAACGCTATGAATGCCCAATAGATAACATATGAATAAGAGAGAAAGAACTTTTGTGTAATTGTCAACAAAGCCGCACCTAAAGACAACGCACAAAATATCCAAACCAGCTGTTTTCCGGAACGCGAACCGAAGCCGAACAAATCCGGATTCTCTATGTCAACACTTGCTCCGCATATGCTGAACCAGCCAAAGATCATTATTACAATGTATAATGATACTGTCAGCCAGTCAATTCTTGAGAGAAAATTATCGCTTTTGTTCGTCATAAGATATAACCTTTTCTGAATACATATCAGCTTTTATCTGACTCTCCGTCGACAGACTATCAGTCAGATATTTCTCAATAAGCAAAGCCCCAATAGGAACACCGTATGTAGCACCGAACCCTCCATTCTCAACATATACCGCAATAGCTATTTTTGGATTCTCACGCGGTGCAAAACCCATAAAAACGGAATGATCCTTTCCATGATTCTGGGCAGTACCCGTCTTTCCGCATAATTCGTATAACGGAGTATTGGCAGACTTACACGTACCTGAAAGCACAGATTGTCTCATTCCCTCTACAACATATTCATAATTTTGTCTTTCTACCTTAGTATAATGTCGGATAGTATACGTTGAATCCAACTCTCCGTTCTCAATCTTCTTGACCACATGTGGAGTAATATAATAACCTCTATTAGCAATCGTAGCACATAAATTCGCAATTTGAAGAGGAGTAAGAGTCACCTCACCCTGACCGATTGCATTGCTGATAATTGTCAATCCTCTCCAACTCTTATTGTATAACTTATCATAATACTGAGCATTGGGAATCATTCCACGTGCTTCTCCCGGTAAATCAATACCCAATGTATAGCCGAATCCCATATTGACCATATAATCTTTCCATACAGTGAGTGCTTCCTTTGGGGATGAGTATTTTTCCGATTCCATCATTCTATAATATCCCCAACAGAAATAGCCGTTACATGAGGTTGCAATGGCGGGAATCAGACTTAAAGGAGCCGGGTGTGCATGACAACCCACCTTCAAACGTCCGAATATAAAACCATTGTGACATTGAAACATAGTATTAGTATCTATTATACCCTCCTGTAACTGAGTCAAAGCCTGAGCTGTTTTAAAAGTGGAACCGGGTGGATATGTTCCTTGTATTGTACGATTGATCAAAGGTTTTGACCACGTATTTGAAAGCCTCTTGAAATTCTCACCTCTGTGACGTCCTACCAAATCCGTTGGAGAGAATGTCGGAGCTGATACCATACATAATATCTCTCCCGTCTCAGGTTCAATAGCGACAATGCTGCCAATCTTATTCTTCATAAGCTTCTCTCCCAACTCTTGAAGTTCAATATCCACTCCAAGTGTCAAATCGGAACCTGACTCGGGAGTAATATCGAGTTCACCGTGATGATAGCTTCCCTGAATTCTGCCATAAGCATCTTTCAACAGAACCTCAACACCCTTTCTACCACGCAACTGCTTTTCATATTGTTTCTCTATTCCCTGTTTTCCGATAAAGTCTCCTTGAACATAATAATTATCCTTCTCAATATCAACCTTAGAAACCTCTCCCAAATCACCCAACATGTGAGCTCCCGCATCATGTGCATAAAGTCTGAAAGAACGTTTATTAAGACTGAAACCGCTGAACCGATAAAGATTCTCTCTTAAGTTAGATATCTCCTCTACAGAAAGTTGTGACATAAAAACCTGCGGTGTATAGCGAGAATAACCGGGATTCTTTCTGATATCCTTAATATCCGCCATCCTGTTATCGAAAAACTCTTTTGTAATATCAAGAGACTCACACAGTTGAAGAGTATCAATATTATTTATCTCACGCAATACCACTACAACATCATAAGAAGTCTGATTGTTGACTATCATCTCTCCTTTTCTATCGAAGATACCACCTCGCATTGGATAGATGGTCTTGTAGTATAACGCGTTATTATCGGCAGAGTTTTTATACTTTGGATCAACCACCTGTATTGTAAAAAGGCGTATTACATATAGCAGTACTACTGCAAGAATCATTACAGTAATAGCAATACGTCTATTATCGAAACGATGGTTATTCACGATTGTATGCGTCTGTTTTCTTGTTTACCTAAAGAAAGTTCCAAAACAAATATAAGTACTGTTGTCAAGATACTGCTGAAAACAATCTTAGCTATCAAAATAATCCAGTCATCCAAAGAAAAGGTTCTTAGCAGAAAATATATTGAATGATGAATAAAAGCGGCAAACAATATATAACCGAAAAACTGCCCCTTTGCCATGGTCATTAAGGACGGCTTAACTATGTCGCGTCTGTCAACAGTAATAAACAATTTAATTAGGGCAGGTTGCAACACGGCAAGAAGAGTAGTAGCAGCGGCATGCATACCTAACGTATTGGAAAAAACATCGACTGAAAGCCCAATAAAAAAGCCCCAAAGCAAAATAGATCCGCGTGACATACCACTATCGAACCTAAGTATCATCATGATATAAAGTATAGGTGTCACATAACCGAACAAATTTATTCTATTCAGCACCAATACCTGTAGCAATACAAGCAAAACCAAAGATAATAACCTTTTAAAAAATAAAATCGTCTCCATAGCTTATTCCTCTTTGATATTCTGTTTCAATTGAAGCAATTCGGTATCGGACTTTTTTGTATTTATGTAAACATAACCCAAGTTACTTATATCAGCCGACAATTTTACTGATACTACAATAGAATAGCCGGCCTGATACTCCTCAAAGCCGGAAACGACACCTACCGGAATACCCTCCGGAAATACGGAAGAGAAACCGCTCGTAACGATGGTATCCCCCACTTCTACATTAGTGAGATAAGGCAGATCAAGGACTTCGGCCGTATACGGATCACCTCCTTTCCACTCTAAGAATCCGAAACAATTCTGTCCTTTAATCTTACAACTTATGCTGCTCCTGCCGTTTAGAATCGGTAATATGACGGAATAAATCTTTCCTGTCAACATCACAATACCGACAACACCATTAGCATCATAAACGCCCATACCTTTACTTAAACCATCAGATGCGCCCTTATCAATAGTGATAAAATTGTCATCCTTGCGCACAGAATTATCAATAACCCTGGCAACAATAACATCTGAAGAATCTGAAATCTCTTGATTTAATCTCAGGGAGTCACGCAAAGCAAAGATCTCAGATTGGAGTCTTGCGTTCTCATCTGCTAACTTAGAGTTCTCGTCTTTTAAATTGAAATACTCTTTGAAATTGGATCTTATCTCAAAGATATGTCCCGCAACAGTATTTGAGGAAGAAAACAACGCTGCCTTCTGTCGGTCATTATAACCGAACAGAAGCAACAGCGATATAGTTTCTAATAAAATAAACAGGAATATGTAGCTGTGCCTGACAATAAAATCAAGTAAGGTACGCACTGCTATTTATATTACCTCATCAAAAATGAAAACTTATCTACATTCTTCAAGGCTACACCTGTACCTTTAGCAACACTCAGCAAGGGATCCGGAGGCACATGAAAATCTATACCTATCTTGTCGGCCAAACGTTTGCTTATACCGCGAAGCATAGAACCTCCACCGGAAAGATAAATTCCGTTCTGAAGTATGTCGGCATAAAGTTCGGGAGGAGTATTTTCCAATGCAGTTAGAACTGCCGACTCGATCTTTGCAATAGAACGGTCCAAGCAGTGAGCTATCTCCTGATAACAAACAGGAACAGACATAGGAAGTGCCGTAATCTTGTTAGGACCATTGACAATATAATCTTCCGGAGCCTCTTCTCCAAGTTCTGTCAGAGCAGCACCTACATTTATCTTAATACGTTCTGCCATGCGTTCACTGACCTTTACATTGTGCTGACGTCCCATATATTCCTGTATATCAGCAGTGAAATCATCACCTGCCACCTTTACCGAGTTATTGGAAACGAGTCCTCCCAATGAGACAACTGCTATTTCAGTAGTACCGCCGCCTATATCGACAATCATTGTTCCTTCAGGAGCCTGAACGTCAATTCCTATTCCTATTGCGGCCGCCATCGGTTCAAACAACATATACACTTCCCTTCCTCCTGCATGTTCTGCAGAATCACGAACTGCACGAAGCTCTACTTCAGTACTGCCGGAAGGAACACCTATAACCATCTTTAATGAAGGAGAAAAAAGTCTGCGACCGGTATCAACCATGCCGATGAGCCCGCGCATCATCTGCTCGCATGCATCAAAGTCTGCTATCACACCATTTCTAAGAGGTCTGATGACACGAATATCCTTATTGGTCTTCTCGTACATCATTTTCGCCTTGTAACCAACGGCCACCATTTTGTCTGTTCTATTGTCCAGAGCGACGATAGAAGGTTCGTTGACTACAATCTTGTCATTATGCATTATGATGGTATTGGCAGTACCAAGGTCCATCGATAATTCCTGTGTCAGTGAAAATAAGCCCACTTTTTTCTGTATTATAGGTTATTATAAAATAAAAACAACATCAATGTTTGAAATGTCTGAAACCGGTCATCACCATTGTCATATCATGCTGTTCACAATAATCGATTGACTCCTGATCACGTTTCGATCCTCCCGGGTGAATTACATTCTTTACACCGGCCTTATCTGCCAATTCCACACAATCTGAGAATGGGAAGTAAGCATCACTTGACATCGCTGCTCCTTCCAATGTGAAGCCGAAACTATGAGCCTTTTCAACCGCTTGCTTTAGGGCGTCCACTCTCGAAGTCTGACCTACTCCACTGGCAAGAAGTTGTTTACCCCTAGCAAAAACTATCGAATTACTCTTACTATTCTTAACCAATTTATTTGCAAATAGCATATCCTGAATCTCTTCATCCGAAGGTTTTCTTGAAGTAACCAAATTCAACTCTTCAGGGATCTCCGATTTTGAATCCTTCTCTTGGACCAGAACACCGTTAAGAGCCGACCTAATCTGCATCTTAGGCATCGACTGTTCTTTACGTATAAGAATGATACGATTCTTCTTCTGTTCAAGAATTTCCAAGGTGTCACAGTCGTAATCAGGAGCTATGATAACCTCAAAGAATAGTTTGTTAATCTCTTCAGCAGTCTCCTTGTCTATAGGAACATTAGTCACCAAAACACCACCGTAAGCTGATACAGGGTCACCTGCATATGCATCCTTCCAAGCTTCAAGAAGAGTAGGACGTGAAGCCACACCGCAAGCATTGTTATGCTTCAATATTGCAAACGTAGTCTCATCAAATTCATCTATAAGTTCTACAGCGGCCGTTATGTCCAGTAAATTGTTATATGAAATCTCCTTACCGTGAACCTGATCAAACATTGCTTCAAAATCGCCGTAGAACAGACCCTTCTGGTGAGGATTCTCACCGTAACGAAGAGGTTTGTGTCCATCTACCGCATAGCGCAAATGATGCTCATCATCACCGTTACCGAAATAGTTGAAGATGCAACTGTCATAGTATGAAGATACAGCAAAAGCCTCCTTGGCAAACCAGCGACGCTCCTCTATAGTCGTCTTCGCACCATTGTTCTTCAAAATATCAAGAAGTGGCTGATACTGATTTTTGCTTGCAACGATTACAGCATCCTTATAGTTCTTGGCTCCGGCACGAATCAATGAGATACCGCCAATGTCAATCTTTTCAATAATATCGGCATCAGATGCACCGCTCTTTACCGTCTCCTCAAACGGATAAAGATCAACAATGACAAGATCAATCTCAGGTATATCATAACTATCCATCTGTGCCATATCATCTTCCATTTCACGACGACAAAGTATGCCACCGAAAACTTTGGGATGGAGTGTTTTAACTCTACCTCCCAATATAGAAGGGTAGCCGGTAAGTTCTTCTACCGATTGACACGGAATCCCTAGAGACTCAATAAAACTCTGAGTACCTCCGGTAGAGATTAATTTTACACCCTCCGCATAAAGACTCTTAATAATCTCATCCAATCCATCCTTATGATAAACCGATATCAAGGCTGATGAAATTTTCTTCGTATCTGCCATATTTTAAATGTTGAAATTCCCGCGAATAATTTTTCGCGAATTTAGCCATTTTATCGGTCAACCACAATACTTAATGACATCTATTTAAAAAAAATCTAAAGGGTACTATATTTATTTTTTATCTTACTATCGGTTCGATTGTAATTTCGATTGAAATTGCTACATTAGCACACAAAATCAATTGATACTGACCATATATGGATAGAAGAGATTTCCTAAAATCATTGGCAGCAGCCGGGGCTATGCTGACAATAAAAAACAACGGAGTTATGAGTATGATGGCATCCACGTCGCCATCGAGTGCAAATGCGGCTGCCGGCACCGAAGCCGATATGGTTGCAGTTATGAACGGAGAGCCTGCAGCAATGTTGAAAGCAGCTTTAGAGCAATTGGGAGGCATAAAGAAGTACGTTCATAAAGGAGATAAGGTAACCATCAAGCCTAATATCGGATGGGACCGTACCCCCGAAATGGCAGCCAATACTAATCCTGAGCTTGTAGCGGAAATGGTAAGACAGTGCCTGAGTGCCGGAGCCTCCTCAGTTCGTGTCTTTGATAACTCTTGCGATGAATGGACCAAATGCTATGATCATAGCGGGATATCCAAAGCGGTAAAAGATGCAGGAGGAGTCATGGTGCCTGCAAATGAGCAGTCATATTACCAAGAAGTTGATATTCCAAAAGGTAAAACCCTCAAGAAGGCTCTTATACATAAAGCCATTTTGGAAAGCGATGTATGGTTCAATATGCCGGTTCTCAAAACACACGGAGGGGCAGTATTGACTATAGCCATGAAGAATCACATGGGGATAGTATGGGACAGACGCACCTTCCACAGCAAGGGACTACAACAGTGTATTGCAGACATTACCACCATATCCAAACCGGCAGCATTACAAATAGTCGACGCTTATCGTATTATGACAAGCAACGGACCTCAAGGACGTTCAGCTTCAGACGTAAGACTGACCAAAGCACTATTTGCTTCAAAAGACATTGTGGCTGTTGACACCGCTGCAACTAAGTTTTTCAATCAATTCAAAGAGATTTCCATTGATAATGTTTCACATATATCGAATGCTGAAAAGCTAGGAATGGGAACGATGGATATCGATAAACTCAACGTAAAGAGAATCAAGCTATAACTGTCCTACACCATGCTTAAGAAAATCAGGTTAGCGATTGCAATAGTTGTAATCGCCGTTCTAACATTCGGATTCATTGACATTGCAGGAGTATTAAGCAACCCTTGGCTGCAAAGAATTCAGTTCTTACCATCTCTGCTTTCACTTAGTATAGTCACAGTAGCAATATTAATTGTAGCAACATTATTATTTGGCAGAGCATATTGTTCCGTAATATGTCCTTTAGGGATCTTTCAGGACTTTTTTAATTGGTTGTCAAGAAAATTTGATAAAAAGAAAAAGTACGGATATAAACCCGAACAAAAATGGTTAAGATGGGGAGTTGTAGCTATCCTACTCATCACTTGGCTGTGCGGGTTTACCGTATTAGTAAGTCTTATCGAGCCTTATAGTGCCTACGGCCGTATCGCGACACAGATCTTCAAGCCTATTTATGTGCTTGGAAATAATCTTCTGGCACATTTCTCTGAAAAAGCCGGCAGTTACAAGTTCTTCTATGTGGCACTCTCTGTTCGTTCAATAACCACATTCATAGTAGCTGTTTTGACTCTGATAATAATAGGATTCATGTCATTCAGATTCGGCCGTACCTGGTGTAATACAATCTGCCCGGTAGGTACGGTGTTAGGATTTTTCTCACGTTACTCTCTGTTTCGCATAACGATTGACAAAGAAAAATGCAACCATTGTAAGGCCTGTGGAAGAAAATGCAAATCATATTGTATTGACTCCGCAAACCAGACTATCGACTACTCGAGATGCGTAGACTGCTTCAATTGTATAGAGAACTGCAAGCAAGATGCTCTCAAATATTCTCCGATATGGAGATTATCGACAAAGAGTCAAGAGACTCCCGTAAATGAATCAAAACGTAAGTTCATTAAATCGGCAGTAGCAATCGCAGTGATGGCACCTGTAGCTTTAGAATCAAGAGCAGCAGAAGTAGTCGGTATCAAAAAGAATAAACGCATTCCACTATCTCCTCCTGGGTCTATAAGTCATAAAAATCTTTTAAAACACTGTACCGCATGTAACTTGTGCGTAAGCAAATGCCCATCCAATGTACTTAAACCGGCCACATTGGAATACGGAATTGAGGGCTTTATGCAACCTGTAATGTCTTTCGATAAAGGCTTCTGTAACTATGATTGTACGGTTTGTAGTGAGATCTGCCCTAACGGAGCGATAATGCCCCTGACAGTAGAAGAGAAACATCACACACAGCCTGGATTAGTCATTTTCGAGAAAGAAAAGTGTGTAGTATGGAAAAACCGCACCAGTTGTGGAGCATGTGCCGAACACTGCCCTACAGGAGCAGTAACCATGGTTCCCTTTGAAGACGGTTTGACTATTCCTCAGACCAACCAAGAAGTATGTGTAGGTTGCGGAGGTTGTGAATATATCTGTCCCGTCAAATCAATACATATTGAGGGCAACGAGATTCACATTCAAGCAAAAGATCCTGAACGTGAAGAACAGAAAGAAGCCGATGATTTCGGCTTCGGATTCT
>CAYOGG010000020.1:0-15215 GCA_964403455.1 uncultured Bacteroidaceae bacterium
TTGATTTGACACTTGATGGCTTTATAAAATATTTGGAAACAGATGGATCGTTGTGGAAAGATGATAGTACGCAGGATAACTCCAAGACAGTAAAATATTATTATAATATAGCAAAACGTTTAGTTAGTGAATATGAATCATTGGAAAATATTATCCAAAAGGCGGATGAAATAAAGGAACTCAAGCAAAAAGAATGGGAAGAGAAAGGTTCTTCCGGTTGGGGATCAAATGATAAAATAGTAATTAATCATATTGTAAAATTTGCTGAAAGTTATAAGCCAATTGAACGTGGTGTGGAAACCGATTTTGTTCAGTTCCATCCTTCATACGATTATACTGACTTTGTGGAAGGTTTGCGACCAAAACAAGACATTAATGGAAGTATAGGCTTTGAACGTAGAGATGGTGTGTTTAAGGCCTTTTGTAAGAAGGCATTGAAGAATTTGATGGATAGTAACAAATCAAAAAAAGAAATACAAGAGGAGGCAACATTTAAATCAATATATGAGAATCTGCTTAACAATATTCGTATTGGAGAAATAAAAGAAATTATGCAAAGAACAAATATTCCGATACAAGTATTAGAAGTTACGGATAATGATAATATCGTTCTGCAAGCGAAAGAAACTATAAGTAATACAAAGTATATTGTTTCGTTTGATAGATTAGAGAAATTATCAAAGAGATTTACTAACCAGAATTCTTTGAATCAAATTAAGAATATAGATAAAGAGATACGTTCGGTTATTGGGGGTTGTAATACATCATATTATTGGGCAATCTTAAATTGGATATATAGTAATACGAATAAGTATAAGCAAACAGATATACAAACAGTATCAAGGAAACCTTTTGTTTTTATTATCGATGAAATTAATAGAGGAGAAGTATCAAAAATCTTTGGAGAGCTGTTTTATTCGATTGATCCGGATTATCGCGGAAGAAAAGGGCGGGTGATGACACAATATCAAAACATAGTGGAAGATGGAGACGATTTTAAAGATGGATTTTTTGTTCCTGAAAATGTATACATAATTGGCACTATGAATGATATTGACAGAAGTGTAGAATGTATGGATTTTGCCATGCGCCGTCGATTTGCGTTTAAAGAGATAACGGCAGAAGAAAGTGCCGAAAATATGAATCTGCCTGAAAATGCTAAAGCATATATGAATAGGTTGAACGAAGCCATATCGAATACTGAAGGGTTAAATTCAGCTTATCATGTAGGGGCTTCATATTTTCTGAATTTTACGGATTTTAAAGAATTGTGGGACTTGAAATTAGAGTGTTTGCTTAAAGAATATTTGCGCGGAATTGATAATGACGGCGAAAAATTGAAGAAATTGAAAGTTGTGTATTTTGATGGTGAATAGAGTTTATGATAAATTTATCAACTGAAATTATTAATCGGACAAGTTTAGAATAAAAATTATGGAAAACAACAAAATTAAGATTTTTGAAAGCAAAAAGGTTCGTACAGTTTGGAATGCAGACAAGGAAGAGTGGTATTTTTCTGTGGTGGATGTCGTCTCTGTTTTGATAAACAGTGATTATGACAGTGCCCGAAAGTATTGGAAAGTCTTAAAAGGACGTTTGAAAAAAGAGGGTAGTGAACTGGTAACAAATTGTTACCAATTGAGAATGTTAGCATCTGATGGTAAAAACAGATTGACCGATGTGCTTGATACAAAAGGCATCTTGCGTTTAGTGCAGTCCATTCCTTCGCCCAAAGCCGAACCCTTCAAACTATGGTTGGCAAATGTGGGAAGCGACCGGCTTGACGAGATAGCAGATCCGGAGAAAGCCATTCTTCGTGGTGCCGATTTTTATCGGGCCAAAGGTTACACTGAAGGCTGGATCAATCAGCGTTTGCAGACCATTGAGATGCGCAAGGAGCTTACGGATGAGTGGAAATCGAGAGGTATTGATAAGGAGAAGGATTATGCTATCTTGACAAATGAAATGACAAAGGCATGGAGCGATATGTCGGTGAAAGAATACAATGAACTGAAGAACTTGAAGAAAGAGAACCTCCGTGATAATATGACCAATTTGGAGCTGGTTCTCAATATGTTGGCGGAAGTTACTACGACAGCTATTTCCAAGCAAGAAAAACCGGAATCTTTCAACAAAAGTTTCCATGTGGCTAAACGTGGTGGAAATGTGGCAAAAAACGCTCGTACCGACATTGAAAGTCAGTTGGGGCATTCGGTTATTTCTCCGCTTAACGCCA
Source organism: uncultured Bacteroidaceae bacterium (assembly GCA_964403455.1). Lineage (GTDB taxonomy): Bacteria > Bacteroidota > Bacteroidia > Bacteroidales > Bacteroidaceae > Colenecus. The sequence goes on from CAYOGG010000020.1 coordinate 2,237, forward strand.
AAGATAAAATTGCATTGGAGATAAAGCAAAATAACGATGAGCAGGATTCTGACAACTGATAACAATCTCGGAAAGTTTTATTGTCAACATGACGATTTGGACAACCTGTCAATTATCGCCAATCTGAAAATTGGAGATATAAAAAAGGACAATATCCCTAATCTGCTTGTTTTTCCTCAAAGTCTTAGCCAAACAGAAGATGGGATTGATGGCGAATATATATTTTCATTGAAAAACAATGAATTAACCACCAATAATATCATGGGGTTTGTAGGTGTTAACGACACAAAAATCACCATAAAATCGCGTTTTGCAAAAAACTGTGATGAAGATTATTTTCTTCATTATATGTTGCAGAAGGTATTTTCAATAAATTTGTTCGATTTGAAACACAACACCAATACGGAGTCGATTTTTGATTTTCTGCTCTATTTGTTTCCTTATTTTCTTAAAAGAGCAGTCCGTCAGGGAATTTACAAAGAATATACAAAGCACGAATATAATGATGCCAATGTGAGGGGAGTTATTGACGTGTCCCGCCATATCCGGCAAAATATACCTTTTTCGGGAAAGATTGCCTATAGAACTCGTGAATACTGTTGCGATAATGCGTTGACACAATTGGTTCGACATACGTTAGAATATATCCGCCGGCATCAGTTTGGTGGTAATATACTAAATAACGATGAAGATACACGTAAAGCTGTATCTCAAATCGAAATGACAACGCTTTCGTATGTCCGTCAACAAAGGCAAAGTGTGATAAATCAAAACATTCGTCCTATTCAGCATCCTTACTTTAGGGATTATATTCAGTTACAAAGCCTTTGTTTGCAGATACTCCGCCATGAAGAGATTAAATATGGAGCAAAGAAAGATGAGATATATGGCATTTTGTTTGATGGGGCTTGGTTGTGGGAAGAGTATCTGAATACAATTTTAAAAGAGTGTGGATTTATGCATGCCCAAAACAAAAGCGGTAAAAATGGCATTTACCTTTTTGAAGAACAAAAAAACTACAAGCGTTATCCCGATTTTTACAAAGATAACATTATCCTTGATGCAAAATATAAACATTTGGAATCAGGAAATATTGACCGCAATGATATACATCAAATAATTAGTTATATGTATGTTGAAAAAGCTGAGAATGGTGGCCTAATTTTTCCTTGCGAACAAGATACAGGAAAGCGGTTTATAGGAAAATTGAGGGGCAATGGAGGCGAAATATTTACTTGTGGTTTTGTTATTCCGAAATGTGACAATTTCCGAGATTTTTGTAGCAACGTATTGAATTCGGAGATAGAACTCAAACGAGTTTGCTTTTCCATACTATAAGATTACATAATATTCAAATAATGTAGGCTTTGCTTTGGTAAAGAAAGAAAATAACTAAGCTTAATTTTCTTTACTCATGGCTTGCACTATATCTGGCAAAAGCCCAATATAGGCTGCGCCTCGGTAAAACAATAAAATATGCAAGCCTATTTTATTGCTTTACTCTCGGCTTGCACTATATTTGCAAATAAATAGAGTGAAGGGAGTTTATGGTACTGAACTGGATCTGGATTGCATTTTTTCTGATTGCCTTTGTGGTTGCTGTAGCGCGTTTGGTTTTCTACGGAGATGCCGGTGTGTTCGAACAGATTATGAATTCTACTTTTAGCTCGGCTAAGACCGGTTTTGAGGTCTCTTTGGGACTTACCGGTGTACTGTCACTATGGCTCGGTATAATGAAGATTGGTGAGAAGGGCGGCGTGGTGGATGTTTTTGCCAGATGGCTTAGTCCTGTGTTCTCAAGACTCTTCCCTGACATACCTAAGAATGATTCTGCGTATGGTTCTATATTCATGAATATAGCGGCTAACATGCTCGGTTTGGATAACGCGGCTACTCCTATGGGGTTAAAGGCAATGGAGAGGATGCAGGAACTGAATAAAGATAAGGAAAGGGCATCAAATCCTATGATTATGTTCTTGGTCCTTAATACTTCAGGACTGACTATTATCCCGGTGAGTATTATGGTATATCGTGCCCAGTTGGGAGCTGCTCAGCCTGCCGATGTCTTCCTTCCTATTCTGCTAGCTACATTTTTCTCAACAATGGTTGGATTGTTAGTGACATGTTTAATACAGAAAATAAAATTCGATAAGGTATTGGTGGCCTTTTTCGGTGGATTGAGTATTGTAGTTGCTTTGATTATCTGGGGATTTACTCTACTCCCGGATGTAAAAATAGGTTCTGTATCTACATCGGCAGCAAATATTATTTTGATGCTGATTATCATTGGATTTATAATATCAGGAATCAGAGCTAAGATAAATGTTTACGAGTCTTTTGTTGAAGGAGCGAAAGAGGGTTTTTCTACTGCTGTAAGGATTATTCCTTATTTAGTGGCTATTCTTGTAGGTATTGGAGTTTTTAGGGCCTCAGGTGCAATGGATGCCATCGTAAACGGTATTGGATGGGTAGTTGAAAAATGCGGTTTGAACAGCGATTTTGTTGCCGCTTTGCCTACTGCCCTTATGAAACCGTTATCGGGTAGTGGCGCACGTGGTCTTATGATTGATGCCATGACTAATTACGGACCCGACTCTTTTGTGGGAAGGTTGGCATGTCTGTTCCAAGGATCGACGGATACTACTTTTTATATACTGGCGGTCTATTTCGGCAGCGTTGGTATCCGTAACACCCGTTATTCTGTGGTTTGCGGTCTTCTTGCCGACTTTGCCGGTATCTTGGCTGCTATTTTTATCGGATATCTGTTTTTTGGATAATAGTTTGATTATGATTACATTTAATAGTGATAATGTAAAGATGCCGGCCATTGAGCGCAAGTTAGTTAGAGACTGGCTTAAAAAGATTGCGGACGGATATGGAAGACTGGTCGGTAATCTGAATTATATTTTTTGTGACGATGATAAGATTCTTGAGATTAATAAGGAGTTTATCGGTCACGATTATTATACCGATATTATAACGTTTGATTATTCCAACCCAAAAGTAGTGAATGGAGATATGTATATCAGTTTGGATACCGTTTTTAGTAACAGTAAGAAGTTTAATACGTCATATAATGAGGAATTGTTGAGAGTTATTGTACATGGTTTATTGCATCTGTGCGGTATTAATGACAAAGGACCGGGTGAGAGAGCGATTATGGAGTCTGCTGAAAATGACGCACTTTATAAATTGAGTAATATGATTAAAGAATGAGTATGAAGAAAATGATTATAAGCGTATTTGCGCTGTTCTTGACCGGATTTACGGCGAACATTGTTTCCCAGGATATTAATATCGGTAGTGATGAACGTATTATTGAGGAAAGCCGATCATTATTCTACAATGGTGATTATGATGCTGCCATTAAATGTTTGAACGTATGGAAGAATCATTATTCCGCCGAAGAGAATAATGTACTTCGAATGGAAGAGGTTGATTATATGTTGACGGTATCTAATGCTGAACTGGACCTCAAAAAAGCCAAACTGTCTTTGATGGGTTTTTTGGAGCATTATCCGCGTTCCATTTATTCTAACAAAATTGTAGCTCTGTTGGGTTCTTCATGTTATAGTTTAAAACAGTATGATGAGGCAATCAAATGGTTTGACATCTCTGATCCTGATAGATTGAATAAGAATGATTGTATCAGAAAAACATTGCATCATGCTATCTCGTTGATAAAGACGGGACAGACTTCAGAGGGATATATTCAATTGAGTATATTGGGTATGTTGAGCAAAGAAAATGATGCTGATATTACTTTCTACAAGTCCTATATTGATTATGTAGAAGGTAGAATGAATTCTGCCGAGGCCGGTTTCATGAAGACTATGAATGATGAACCTTATGCTGATGAGTCGAAGTTGTATCTCTCTGAAATAGCATTGAGAAACAATCAACTACAGAAGGCGGAAAGTATGTCAAGAGAGTTGTTAGATGGTGATACGGATGGATCTCTGTCTACGGAAGCAGAAAGAATACTCGGAGAATCTCTATATCTTCAGCAAAAATACAAGGAAGCCGGTGAGATGTTGACCAGCTATGTACTTGGTGAAAATAATGCTGACAGACAAGATGTTTTTTATTTGGGAATGTCATGTTTTCATATCGGAGAGTATGACAGAGCAATGGAATTTCTGTCGCAGGTGACTGACAAACAGGATGAGCTGGCTCAGAATGCATATCTGCATTTTGGTCTTGCGGCTTTGAAGTCAGGTGATAAGACTAAGGCCAGAATGGCATTTGAACAGGCATCTACAATAGTAGGTGATATTACCGTAAGGGAACAGGCTCTTTATAACTATGCATTAGTGATACATGAGACATCTTACTCTCCGTTTGCCGAGTCGGTTACGGTTTTTGAACGTTTCCTAAATGAGTTTCCTAAGTCAAAATATTCCGATAACATAAACAGTTATCTGGTGGATGTCTATATGAGTACAAACAGTTATGATGCTGCATTGGCTTCTATAGCTAAGATAAATAATCCCGGAGCCTCTATTTTGGAGGCCAAACAGCAACTTTTGTATAAAAAAGCTACCGAGTTATTTGCCGGTGCTCAATACAATGATGTACCTAAGTATTTGTCAAGTGTTATTGATTTAATGCAATATGATAAGAAGATAGGTATGGATGCATATTTTTGGAGAGCTGAGGCCTACTTCCGATTGGGAGAATATACCAAGGCTTCTTCCGATTACTATCGTTATATTGCTTTGGCAAACAATCAGCAAGCGACATATTCAGGTTTGGCCAAGTATGGTTTAGGGTATGTTTTTTATCAGGAAAAGGATTACAACAAATCCCTTAATGCATTCAAAGAGTTGATTGATGCTGCTTCAAGTAACGGGCTTTCAAAGGATGTACTTGCAGATGCCAATCTGCGTGCCGGTGATTGCCATTTCTATGGACGTTCATTTGCCAAAGCTTCGGAGTACTATAATAAGGCTATTAACGAAAATAATGAGGTGGGTGATTATGCTCTATATCAGATAGGTCTTGTAGATGGTTTGACACACAACTATGATACCAAAATTAATAATCTTCAGAGGTTGGTAAGGGAATATCCGAATTCAATGTATGTGCCTTCGGCTCTCTATGAGGAAGGACGTGCATATCAACAGTTGGACAAGACTGATGAGGCTGTGAAGGTCTTCAAGCGTATTATTTCTGATTATAAGTCAAGCGATTTGGGAAGAAAGGCATCTGCCGAGGTAGCGTTGACATATTATCAGACAGAGAATTATAATGAGGCAATAAAGGCTTATAAGTCTGTAATTGAGACCTATCCCGGTAGCGATGAATCAAAAATGGCACTTCGAGATCTGAAGTCAATATATGTTGAAATAGGAAATATAAACGAATATGCCGATTATTTGGCCGGTTTGTCGGGTGTGGCTCCAATGGAGACCAATGAGTTGGATTCACTTACTTACACCACTGCCGAACGTTTCTTTACCAAGGGAGACAGAAAATCTGCGAAGACTGAATTCTTGCAATATCTAAAACAGTATCCAAATGGAGCATTCGCTGTAAATGCATATTATTACCTGGGTGAGATATACCAACAAGATAATGATTATGAAAAGGCTTTGGAGTATTATCTTCATGCTTCCGATTATGAACATAGCCGATTCTGCGAAGAATCAATCGGACGTGCTGCAGATCTTGCCTATTCGGTTGGAGATTATGAGACCGCGCTTGATACATATATTCGTCTGCATGATAAGACCGTAAGTGCATCAGGTAAGCAGAAGAGCCTGATAGGAATTGTGTCCAGTGCCGCTAAGATAGGTGAAAATGATGCTGTCTTAGAGTATGCAGATCAGGCTATTAAGGCAAATTCTGCTCCTGAGAAGCAGATAGAAATCAATTATTACAAGGCTAAAGCTCTTATTGCAACAAAAAAATCTTCTGAAGCTGAGAAAGTACTTAAAGAGCTATCAAAGGATGTTCGCTCGGCCTATGGAGCGGAGTCCGATTATCTGTTAAGTCAGTTGTATTTCGATAACGGCGATAGAGCTAAATCCGAATCCAACATAATGAGTTTTATCAAGGAAGGTACTACTCATACTTATTGGTTGGCTCGTAGCTTCATACTTCTATCCGATATATATACTGCAGAAGGGAAGGAGATTGAGGCCCGTCAATATTTACTGTCCCTGAAACAGAATTATTCGGGAAAGGATGATATAGCGAATATGATTAGTACACGTTTGAAAGAGTAAGTGAAAATGAATATGAAAAAAGATATACTATTGACGTTTTTTGTCTGCATGCTGACTATGCCTGCAGCAGCTCAAGATGAATTGAATTCCAGATCAATGACAGTTGAAGGAACATATAATCCTCAGGTAACCGAGGCTTCCAAGATTACCCCTGTTCCGGAAAAGAACAGCATCAGGACAAATTCCGGTTCAGTTACTTATATTACAGAGGGAAAGGAATATAATAGATTCTCCCGTAAACCGATGAATACATTCAGTAGCGCGGATAGTGCTTCTGAACTTAGAAAATATTACGGTACTGTAAAGTTAGGATACGGTCTTAGAAATAATATCGATGGATTGGTAGATTTTAATTGGAATCCTACTGAAAAAGACAAGTTGTCGATTAATGGCTCATTGTATGGATGGAATACCGAGATGAAGAATGAATGGCGTTCAAAACTGTATTCTACATATTGGAAGGCAGATTATTCTCACATTTTTGATAATATTATACTGAATGTGAATGGTGCTTTCGGACGTGAGGCTTTTAATTATATGCCGGGCTATTTGATGAATCCGGATTCAATAATTGATCTGGATATGGACATCACCAAAGGAAGTCTTGTTACAGAGATTCGTTCTGTAAAAGGAGATGATTTGGATTTTGATATGAAGATTGGTTGGTATGGACTTAAGCGTGGAGATATCAACATTAACAACACGGAAAAAAATAAAGAGAATATTTTAAGAATAGAAGGTGCGGCATCCATTCCGTATTCTGATGGCCGATTAGGAGTAAAATATCGTCAAAAGAGTGCTTTCTATAATTGGAACGGACTATCAGAGTTTAAGAATTTTACAACGATATCGCTTTCTCCATACTGGAGATGGAGTGACGAAGAGATGGAGTTTAATATAGGAGTGAATTTTGATGTCAGAAACAGAGTTGGCAGCAGGCTGATGGCTTCACCGGATTTATGGTTTAAATATAAGCCCAATACAGATGTGACTCTATACGGACAGTTGAAAGGAGGAATTCAGGATAATGAGGTACGTCGTCTAAATGCTTTGTCACCTTATTGGTCTGAGAATTCTCAAATAAGAGATGGTTATACCTTTGCCGATTTGTCTGTAGGGATAAAGTATGTTGCATCTGCTTCCGTTCAGATGTATATGGGGGGAGGTCTGAAATATTCAAAGGATGAACTCTTTCAGGTAATGTCTAATGATTATGTTGTCACTTCAAGGATTTTTCAGGATAAGGCCTCATTATTATATTTAAATATGGGCTCTGATATGTCATTTTCTGGAAAATATGATTTGAGTTTAGATATTTTGCTAGCTGATTGGAATACAAAGGATCTCAATACTTCATTAATCTTGAAGCCTTGGTTTGATATGAATTTTAATGCTCGGGCCAATATCTACGGGCCTTTGGATGCCAATCTGAAATATAATGTGTCTATTTTTGAAAAGAGAAACGGTTTCAGACTTCCAATGGTTAATAATCTGTCAATAGGTTTTGATTACGATTTGAAAGATAATGTATCACTGTTTGCCGACTTCCGTAATGTCTTAGATCAGAGTTATTATTATTACGCCGGATATAGAGCGTTAAAGTTTAGTTTTATGTTAGGAGCTTCAATAAGCTTTTAAATCGTTAAACCATAAAATCTTTAATGATAAATCGTGGACGACCTACAAATAAATTATTTATTAATTTATAATTAATAAGGTGATAAGGGAACGACTTTTTTATTTCGTTCCCTTATTCATGTTGATTATTTGTTCTATTTTTGCGACCGCAAACCGATAAATATAAAAAATCAGGGTTAGTATGCATAAAAATCTGGTTATTGTTGAGTCACCGGCGAAAGCGAAGACAATTGAGAAGTTTCTTGGTGAAGAATATAAAGTGATGTCCAGTTATGGCCATATTTGTGATTTGAAGAAGAAAGATCTCAGTATAAATGTTGATACTTTTGAACCGATATATGAGATTCCTGCTGATAAAAAGAAGGTGGTAAGTGAACTTAAGGCTGCTGCCGGAAAGGCTCAGATGGTCTGGTTGGCATCCGATGAGGACCGTGAAGGAGAAGCGATCAGTTGGCATCTGTATGAAACCTTGGGCCTGAAGCCGGAGAATACAAAACGTATAGTATTTCATGAAATCACGAAGAATGCGATATTGAGTGCTATTGAGAGTCCGCGTGATATTGATGTGAATCTTGTTTATGCACAACAAGCGCGTAGAGTCTTGGATCGTTTGGTAGGTTTTAAACTATCACCTGTACTTTGGCGTAAGGTTAAACCGGCGCTTTCTGCAGGACGTGTTCAGTCTGTTGCCGTTCGTCTTATTGTGGATCGTGAACGTGAAATTAAGAACTTTGTTTCAGAGTGTTTTTATAAGTTGGTTGCTGATTTCAAGGTTCCTTGTGCTGATGGTTCGACCACAAATTCAAGAGCTGACTATAATGTCCGTTTTAAGACCGAACAGGAGGCAGAGAAATTCTTAGAGAGTTGTATAAAAGCAGAGTTTAAGGTGGATGAGATTATCCCAAAACCTTTGAAGAGATTCCCGGCCCCTCCTTTTACTACTTCTACTTTACAACAAGAGGCTGCTCGCAAATTCGGATTTACCGTAATGCAAACTATGATGTTGGCACAACGTCTTTATGAATCCGGTAAGATTACATATATGCGTACGGACTCGGTAAATCTTTCTGCACTTTGCATCAATTCATGCCGTCAGCATATAGTAAACACGATGGGAGAAGAATATTCCAAGATACGTAAGTTTACTCAGAAGGCTAAGGGTGCTCAAGAGGCGCATGAAGCAATAAGACCCACTTATATGGAGAATGCTTCTATTGAAGGTACTGCTCCTGAAAGAAAACTGTATGATCTTATCTGGAAGCGTACGATAGCGTCTCAGATGGCTGATGCGGATATTGAGAAGACTACAGTAACTATTAAGGCCGATGGAATGAAGGGAGAGTTCTCCGTTTCCAATGAGATTGTTAAATTCGACGGTTTCTTGAAGGTTTACAAGGAGTCGCGTGATGATGATTCTGCTGATGGTCAGGAGATGCAGAATGTGATTGACTTCTTCAAGGGCGAGTCTTTGGAATGTGACAACATTGTAGCATCCGAGAAATTTACTTCACATCCGCAACGTTACAACGAAGCGGCTCTGGTCCATATGTTAGAGGAACTGGGTATCGGACGTCCTTCTACTTATGCTCCTACAATCAGTACCATTCAACAACGTGAGTACGTGGTTCGTGAAGATATAAAGGGACAATCCAGAAAACTGAATCAGATTTGTTTGGAAAAGGGAATTATAAAGAAAAAGACAATAACGGAAAACTACGGAACTGAAAAGGCTAAGTTGATTCCCACCGATATAGGTTTGGTTGTGAATGACTTTTTGATGGATAACTTTCCTGATATTATGAATTATAATTTCACTGCCAATGTAGAGAAGTCTTTTGATGAAATATCTGAAGGAGAAAAGGCTTGGCAGGCAGTTATCAGTGAGTTCTATTCTCAGTTTAATCCCTCAGTAGATAGGGCGATGTCTACCAAAAGCGAACATAAGGTAGGTGAGAGAGTTTTGGGTACTGATCCGACTTCAGGAAAACCCGTATCAGTCAAGATAGGACGCTATGGACCTATTGTTCAGATAGGAAGTGCGGATGATGAAGAAAAGCCGCGTTTTGCTCAGATGAAAAAAACTCAGACTCTGGAGACAATAACTATTGATGAGGCATTGGAACTTTTCCGTTTACCCAGGAATCTTGGAGATTTTGAAAATAAAGTGGTTACTATCGGAGTCGGTCGCTTCGGGCCATATATAAGACATGACAGCAAGTATGTTTCAATACCGAGTTCAATGGATCCTTTGAAGATTACATTGGAAGAGGCTATCGGTATGATTACTGAAAAACGTGAATCAGAGGCCAAGAAGGTCATTAATACGTTTGAACTGGAGGGTGAAGCATTGGAGATAATGAACGGTCGTTACGGTCCGTATATTTCATTCAAGGGAACAAATTATAAGATTCCGAAAACGACTGATCCTGCTACTCTGACTTTGCCGCTGTGTGAGGAACTGATTAAGACTCAGAGCGAGAAAGCTACTAATGCACCTAAGAGAAAATTTTTTAAGTCTAAGAAGTAGTGATAAGAGTATTTCTCATAGGTTTTATGGGAGCCGGCAAGACAACCCTCGGTAATGCTCTTGCTAAGGATCTTAAGGTTCCGTTCTATGACCTCGACTGGTTCATAGAGAGACGTTATAAGAAGAGCGTAAGTGAAATCTTTGCGCAGTCTGGTGAACAGTCATTTCGAGAGATTGAGAAGAATATGCTTCATGAAGTCGGAGAATTGGATAACGTGATCATCGCTTGCGGCGGATCTACACCACTGTTTTTCGATAATATGGATTATATGCTCAAAAAGGGTCAGACATTATATCTTAAAGTTAGCAACGATACTCTTTACAAACGACTCAAGGAGGCCAAGGCGATAAGGCCGCTCATATCGAATAAGAGTGATGAAGAACTGAGAGATTATATTGCTTCTGAGATTGAGCGTCGCGAAAATGGTTATCTTAGAGCAGAATATATCTATTCCGGTGACAGATTGGAGAGCGATGCTGAGATTGATGAGACGATTCTTGGGGTTAAAAAAATATTGAATTTGAAATAATCGATACACGGATATGAAACAATCATTGGTGATAGTAAAAGTAGGCGGCAAAATCGTTGAAGAGCCGGAGACTCTGAATCGTCTTTTAGATGACTTTAAGGCTATTCCGGGCTATAAGATGTTGGTTCATGGAGGTGGACGTTCAGCTACCGCTTTGGCCGCCAGATTAGGTATTGAGAGTAAGATGGTGGATGGTCGTAGAATTACCGATGCCGAAACTTTGAAGGTCGTTACAATGGTATATGGAGGATTAGTGAATAAGAATATTGTGGCGGGACTTCAGGCAAGAGGTATAAATGCCATTGGCCTGACTGGAACGGATTGCGATGTGATGCGCTCTGAAAAACGTCAGGTTAAGGATATTGACTATGGATTTGTCGGTGACGTGAAATCCGTTAATGCTTCTTTTTTAGAAACTCTTATTGAAAAGGATATAGTTCCTGTTTTAGCTCCCCTTACTCATGACGGTAATGGTCAATTGCTGAACACAAATGCAGATACGATTGCAGGAGAGGCAGCTAAGGCTTTAGCCCGGATATTTAAGATTACATTGATTTTCTGTTTCGAGAAGCCGGGAGTGCTATTGCATGAGGATGATGATAATAGTGTTATTCCATACATCTCATATTATGATTTTCCTCGTTTGGTCGATGACGGTACTATAAGTGGCGGTATGATACCTAAAGTTCAAAATGCTTTCAAGGCTCTTCAATCCGGTGTTTCATCGGTACTTATCACATCGGCTTCTTCTCTTGACAAACTTACCGGCACTACTATTGCACTGTAATATCAATATCTTTCTTTTTTCCTTTTTCGTATATCCGAATTGTGAGATATATCAGTGAGGTTGCAATTAGTGTGGATATTATGAATGTCACCAGAACCTTTCCATCGGAGAATGAGACTTTTTCGCTTCCGTAAAATTTTTCCATGAATCCATATTTCATATCAAAAAATGCTACCGTGTTGTTTATTATATGACCTATTATGCCCGGTAACATACTGCCGGTGGTACAGTATAGCCAGCCGAATAGAGTACCTGCCATAAAAGCGAATAAAACCTGTGCCGGATTGAGGTGAATTATTCCGAACATAAAGGCAGATATGAAAATCGCAACCCATTTCTTTCCGAGTCTGTTCATGCACTCATCTATTATGATTCGTCTGAATACTATTTCTTCAATTATCGGTCCGCATATTGCTATTGTCAGGAAGCCGATAAATGAGCTTGTCATATTCTTAAACTGGTCCTCCAAGATATTAGGCAGATTAATAGAGGAATTGATAATGTCTAATGTCAACAATGCAGTGAATATTAAAGGAATCGCGATTAAAAGAATTGTAATCGGCACTTTTTTTATAATCTCTTGCGGTTTAAAGTATTTCAGACTCCATAATAGTAAGAAAAGAACTATTTCACTTGTTAGCATACCTATAACGGTAATATGAATCATGTTATCGGCGAGAATAGACATCAGCGCTGCACGATTAAGCTCTTCAATACCGGATATGGCCGGAATCAGGATAAAGATGCTTGCGACAGCGGTACAGAATAGTTGAGTCAGCAAGAATAGTAAAATGGATATAATTGTTTTTTTCATTTATTTGGTAGACCTTCTTACGGTCTCTTTATCGGTTTCCAATTGTAGGGCAAGTTGCTCGGATGAGTCGAACTTACGTTCCGGTCTAATATACTTAATAAACTCTATTGAAAGTTCATGGGAATAGATATCTTGATGAAAATCTAAAATATGAGCCTCAATTGTGCGGTTGTTATTGCCGGCAAAGGTAGGGCGAAATCCTATGTTGATCATAGCGGGCCTTTTCTCGCCGTCAATATTAACGAGAGCTGAATATACACCGTCTGCCGGTATTTGCATAGATTCACAAAAAGATTCCAAGTTAGCTGTAGGGAACCCTATCTTTAAACCGTTTTGTTGACCGTGAACTACAACTCCATTGATAGTATAGTTATAACCTAACATGGTATTTGCATCTTCAAGATTCCCGGATACTAATTCCCTGCGTATTCTTGAGCTACTCACCGGAAGATT
>CAYOGG010000021.1:0-14551 GCA_964403455.1 uncultured Bacteroidaceae bacterium
AAAAAAAATCATAATGAAGTACTACTTGGTAGCGGGTGAAGCCTCAGGCGATCTTCACGCTTCAAATCTGATGAGATCTATATTGAAGTCGGATCGAAATGCCGATTTTAGGTTTTTTGGAGGTGATCTAATGAAATCAGTCGGTGGAATGCAGGTTAAACATTATAGTGAGCTTGCTTATATGGGCTTCTTCCCTGTATTGACTCATATAGGAAAAATATTGGGTGGTGCGAAACTCTGTTATAAGGATATCGCAGAATGGAGGCCTGACGCAGTTATATTGATTGACTATCCGGGTTTTAATTTATCTATTGCGAAAAGAGTAAGGAAAAATCTTAAGATTCCAGTCTTATATTATATCTCTCCCAAGATATGGGCCTGGAAAAGTTATAGGATAAAGAATATCAAAAGAGATGTAAACAGACTATACTCTATATTACCATTTGAAATTGAATATTTTAATAATCTGAATTATAAGGTATATTATGTAGGTAACCCATGTGTGGATTCAGTGTCGGAATTCTTGCGTTCAAATGCTGAAAGAGCCGATGAAAAGAAGAATAAACCGGTATTGGCATTATTGGCAGGAAGTAGAAAACAGGAGATAAGTAGAAATCTTCCTTTGATGATTGATGCTATTAAAGATATTGAAGGGTTCCATCACGTTTTGGCATGCGCTCCAGGTATCTCTCCTGATTATTATGCCAGTTTCATCGAAGGAAAAAACATTGAGACAGTATACGGTCATACTTATGATGTTCTAAATGGTGCAAGGGCGGCATTGGTTACTTCAGGCACAGCTACATTAGAGACTGCATTATTTAATGTTCCTCAAGTGGTTTGCTACTATATGCCGTTTGGTAAGATAGTATCACTGTTAAGAAAATTATTTTTAAAGGTTGAGTTTATATCTTTAGTAAATCTTGTTTTAGGACGTGAAGTGGTTCCTGAACTGGTCGGTGATAAGATGAATGTGGCAGATATCAGAAAACAATTGATGCCGTTACTTAATTCAACACCTCAAAGAGATGATCAGCTTAAGGGATATGAAGAATTAAAATCCAAGTTAGGTCCGGAAGGGGCTTCTGATTTTGCTGCTGGTGAAATTATAAAATATTTGGGCCTAAAATAATATGGTACAAAAATAGATTACGGTAGCCGGTATTGCCAATAAAGTGCTGTCAAATCTATCTAAGAATCCTCCGTGACCCGGTAATGTCTTTCCCGAATCTTTTATTTGGAGTTCTCTCTTTATCATAGATTCCACTAGGTCTCCCCATGTACCGAATATTACTACAATAAAAGCCATACCTATCCATATCCAAACGGAGATGTTTCCATACCATATAGGTAGAAAGCGATGAAGAAGAATGGCAGCAATTATTGTAAAAGATGTTCCTCCAATCGATCCTTCCCAGGTCTTTTTAGGAGATATTCTTTCAAATAGCTTGTGCTTGCCGATAGAACAGCCTATAATATATGCCCCTACATCATTTGACCAAATAAAAATGAATAATGTAAGAGGTATTACAAAACTATATTCGGTCATACCACTTACTTTATTGGGTATGAAGGCCAAAACCGAAAGAAGGGAGAATGGCAGCGCGATGTATAGAATAGGCATTATTCCCAATGCCATATTTATAATCGGACTTTTTTTGTTTCTGTACAATTCTCTGACAAAGATGATTATCAGAGATAGAATAAAAGGCATGAATGAAACGAAGTTTATGTATCCTATACATGACCTGAAAATTGCACCGAATAATGAAATAGAAGCAACTACTGTCCATAGTATGCTTATTTCCGTTTCTTTCTTTTTGTTCATCAGTGATACAAATTCCCAAGAAGTGATAATTGTACATAATGCAAACAAACCTGCAAACCATATTGGCCCTTTTACAATACAGAAGGCCAATATAGTTACAAACAGAAAACCGGTAAAAATTCTTTTAATCAGTTCCAATGTACGAAAGAATTAATTGTTTACTGTTTCATTATCCGAATTGGATGTGTCGGAGACTTCAGTTATTTCAGGGTTATTATCGTTAGAAACGTTTGAATCCATAATCTCTTGGCTGCGTGAAGTCCATTGGCGTTTACCGAATAACCGTTCAACATCTTCAGCAAAAATAACCTCTTTCTCAAGCAGCAATTGAGCTAACTGATGATGTCCTTCCGCCTGATCGATAAGTATCTTCTTACCTCTTGCGTATTGACTATCAATCATTGCCTTGACTTCGGAATCAATGGTTTCAGCCGTTTTTTCGCTATAAGGTTTTTGAAAAGCGTATTCTTCGGTGCTGCTGTAATAGCAGAGATTGGATAGTTTATCGCTCATGCCTGCATACGCAATCATGCCGTATGCTTGTTTTGTGACACGTTCCAAATCGTTCATCGCGCCTGTGGAAATGTGTCCGGTAAATAATTCTTCTGCCGCACGTCCGCCGAGTGTAGCGCACATCTCATCCAGCATTTGTTCTTTTGTGGTTATCTGTCTCTCCTCGGGCAGATACCAAGCTGCTCCCAAAGCACGTCCTCTCGGGACGATGGTAACTTTAATTAGCGGATTGGCATATTCTAAGAACCATGAAAGGGTAGCATGACCGGCCTCATGAAGAGCTATAGTTCTCTTCTCTTCGGCTGTCAAGACCTTGGTCTTTTTTTCAAGCCCACCTACAATTCTGTCTACCGCTTCGAGAAAATCTTCCTTCTCAACGGATTTTTTATTGTGTCGTGCAGCAATAAGTGCAGCTTCGTTACAGACGTTTGCTATATCAGCTCCGGAGAAACCGGGAGTCTGTCTTGCAAGAATATCTACGTCAACGTTTTTGCTGAGTTTGATTCCTCGCATATGTACGCTGAATACGGCTTTACGTTCGTTGAGATCAGGTAAGTCTAAGTAAATTTGTCGATCGAATCGACCTGCACGCAATAGAGCTTTGTCCAGTATGTCAACTCTGTTTGTTGCAGCCAATATGATTACACCACTATTGGTACCGAAACCATCCATCTCGGTAAGCAACTGATTTAGCGTATTTTCGCGTTCGTCATTACCTCCCATGGCCGGATTCTTACCTCGAGCACGTCCAACAGCATCGATTTCATCGATAAAAATAATACAAGGAGCTTTTTCTTTTGCTTGACTGAAAAGGTCTCTTACTCTTGAAGCGCCTACTCCTACAAACATTTCTACAAAATCCGAACCTGACAGAGAGAAGAAAGGAACATCAGCTTCTCCTGCTACTGCCTTGGCAAGTAGGGTTTTGCCTGTTCCCGGAGGGCCTACCAATAAAGCTCCTTTTGGAATCTTACCTCCCAAATCAGTATATTTCTTTGGGTTCTTTAAAAACTCTACAATCTCTTGGACCTCGGTTTTTGCCTCCCCTTGACCGGCAACATCTTTAAATGTTATTTTGCCCGACTGCCCTTTTTCAAATAGTTTGGCTTTAGATTTACCTACACTGAATACTCCACCACCGGCACCACCGGCACCTCCACTCATTTTTCTCATCATAAAAATCCAGATGGCAATAAGTAAGATAAATGGGAATACACTTATAATGATATCCATTATGGTGTGAGACTTCTCCTTGTATTCGACCTCTCCGTTGAATACGCCTTTTGCTTCAGACTCATCAATGAAGGTCTGCAGATTGTCCATAGAACCTACACCGATATTCAACATCGGTTTTGTCAGTTTCGCGGCATATTTCTCACCGAATATATGGTATGCAGAATCGGGAATAAAGTATAGCTCAAGATAATTTGAGTTTGAGTATACTACAATATTCTTGACATATCCCTTGTCTATATAGGATTTGAAATCCGTATAACTTGCTTTAACGGAACTATCTGCACCATCATCTTTAAGAAGCAGATAACCAAAACCTATGAATATGAGAATATAAAGCCATGACAGATTGAACATTGGAACTTTATTATTCTTCTTTTCTTTGTTCTTTTCTTCCATTTTTCTTTGGTGTAAAGTGTATAGTTTGATAGTTTATTCTATATCGGGAATCTTTTTCAATTTGGCATCCGCCCAAAGGTGCTCAAGATCATAATACTCTCTTAGCTCCGGAACAAATATATGAACCATAACCTCTCCATAATCCATAGCTACCCAATGGGCATATTTAGTCCCTTCAACAAAATCGGGTTTCCTATCTTCTTTTATCCTTACTGTCTCCTTTACGGAATCGGTAATAGCCAGGACCTGATTAGGTGTACCTCCTTGACAGATTAAAAAATAGTTGCATGATGTATCTTCTAAAGAAGTAAGATCAGCAATAGTAATGCTTTCTCCTTTCTTTTCCTGAACACCTTCAATTATACTTTTTAGTATACTCTCTTTCTCAATTTTACTCATTAAATTATTTGTATGGCTTTTAAACTTACAAAAGTAAACTATTTTATTGAACCTTAGGTTGACCTAAACAAATCTTTTGATTTTTTCGTCAAACCAAAAAATTGAAACTTTGATTTGGAAGATAAAAAAAAGCATTATCTTTGCACCGCTTTTTAGAAAGTATTGGGCTATGGTGTAATGGTAACACTGCAGATTCTGGTCCTGCCTTTCCTGGTTCGAGTCCGGGTAGCCCAGCTTAAAAAAGATGAGAATGGTAGTTCGTTCTCATCTTTTTTTGTCGATTTGCAAACTATGAGATATCTTTACGGATTGTTCGAACGGTTCAATAATTACAATGGCCGTTCGAAGTTGTAATATCAGATAAAGAACTAATTAACCAATTACTAAGAGAATGAATTATAATGAACTGGGGAAGACCGGAATGATGGTATCCCAATTGAGTTTCGGTGCTTCATCGCTCGGTGGAGTTTTCCATCAGATAGATGAATCTGAGGCTAAGAAAGCTGTTTTTACAGCCGTAGACAATGGTATAAATTTTATTGATGTTTCTCCCTATTATGGCCATTATAAGGCTGAGACAGTACTAGGTAAAGCTCTTAAAGAGATATCCAGAGATAAGTATTACATCTCAACAAAGGTCGGCAGATATGGAAAAGAAGGTAAGAATATATGGGATTACTCAGGTAAAAAAGCTACCGAAAGTGTTTATGAAAGCATGGAGCGTCTGAATATTGATCACATTGATATAATAAATGTCCATGACATAGAATTTCAAGCCGATCTTCCCGGCGGGTTACAAAAAGTAGTTGATGAGACTCTACCGGCTTTGGTGGAATTAAGGGAAAAAGGTGTGGTAGGTCATGTGGGAATTACAGATCTGCAACTTGAGAATATAAAGTGGGTCCTGGATCACAGTGATGTGGGAACGGTTGAGACAATACTGAATTTCTGCCATTTTTGTCTGAATGACGATAAACTTAATGACTATTTGGGTTACTTCGAACAGAAAGGTATCGGAGTAATCAATGCTTCTCCTCTTTCTATGGGATTGCTCTCTGAACGAGGAATCCCTGATTGGCATCCCGCACCTAAACCTCTGGTTCATGCTTGTGAGAAGGCTGCTGCATATTGTAAATCAAAGGGAGCTTCTATTGAGAAATTGGCTCTGCAATACTCAG
This sequence comes from uncultured Bacteroidaceae bacterium, assembly GCA_964403455.1. Lineage (GTDB taxonomy): Bacteria > Bacteroidota > Bacteroidia > Bacteroidales > Bacteroidaceae > Colenecus. The sequence goes on from CAYOGG010000021.1 coordinate 5,551, forward strand.
TAAGTAATCCAAGAATTTCTTCTACACTATTCAGTTCTGCCAATCCCGTTAATGTACTCAAAAATATTAATGCGGTATCTGAGCCGTTGGATTGGGATATGGTATTTGAGGTGAGCAATATAATAGGTGACCAGAAACGTGTTAGCTGGAAGAATTCATGATCAAGATAATTGATGCGCATGCTCATTTATGGTTGAAGCAAGATACCGTTGTCGATGGTTTTTCAATTAAAACCCGGAAAAACGGGCGCTCTCTTTTTATGGGTGAGGAACGTCAGATGCTACCGCCTTTTATGATAGACGGTGTAAATAGTGCAGAAGTCTTTATTTCCAATATGGATTATGCTCAGGTTTCTTCTGCTGTAATTACTCAGGAGTTTATTGATGGAAATCAAAATTCTTATCTTTCTGATGTAGCGAGGAGATATTCTGAACGTTTCTTTGTATGCGGTCTTTGCGAGTTCCGTAAGTCCGGTTTTTTAGCTGAGGCGCAAGCACTAATAAAAGCGGGATTTAAGTCAATTGCTATTCCGGCTCATAGGCTTTTACTACCGGAAGGAAGAATCCGAATTAATTCCGAAGAAATGATGAGTATGTTCAACCTCATGGAAAAACATCATCTGATCCTTTCTATTTGTTTAGCCGATGATGATATACAGATATCCGAGATGCGTGAAGTGATATCAGCTTTTCCTAATTTGAAGATTGCGGTCGGACATTTTGGAATGGTTACTACTCCCAATTGGAAAAACCAGATCAGGTTAGCGGAGAACAAAAACGTAATGATTGAATCAGGAGGTATCACGTGGCTTTTCAATAGTGAATTTTATCCTTTTAAAGGAGCAATCAATGCAATTCGTGAAGCCTCAGACATGGTAGGCATAGGAAAATTGATGTGGGGATCTGATTATCCTCGTACAATTACTGCCATAACATACAAGATGTCTTATGATTTTGTACTAAAGAGCAAAGAGTTAAGTGACGAAGAGAAGGTCGCATTCTTAGGACTTAATGCCGAAAGATTTTACTCTTTGAAATGTGATATTGAATTACCGTATATAAAAAATATGTCAGAATGAACAATAATAAAAAAACAACAAATAATGCTATTGCATTAGCAATGGTATTCTGCCTTTTCTTCCTTTGGGCAATAAGTAATAATCTGCTTTCACCCGTTGTAAACAAAATGATGAATCTGTTTCAGATAGACCAGGCTAAGGCCGAGTTTGTAGAAACATCATATTGGTTTGCATACTTTTTGTTCCCAATACCAATAGCAATGTTTATGAAGCGTTTCAGTTATAAGGCCGGCATCATAGTAGGTTTATTGATTGCAGCTGTGGGCGCTCTTCTTTTTATTCCTGTTACCGGTATCCCGGCAACAGACTTACCAAGTAGGGTTTCAACAGTGTTCCCTCTATATCTATGTGCTTATTTTGTATTAGCTATAGGTATGTGCTTCCTTGAAACTGCAGCAAATCCCTATGTAACTGAGTTGGGAGATCCTGCAAGTGCACCGCGTCGTTTGAATCTGGCGCAAGCATTCAACGGACTTGGTGCTTTCATTGCTGCCATGTTTTTGAGTAAGCTGATACTTATATCAAGTGGGAATTCGGACGCTACATTAACTGATGTAATGGAAAAATCCGAGATGCACACCTTTAAAATCACATATATCATTTTTGCTTTGGTGTTGATCTTGATAGCAATAGTATTTATTTTTTCAAAACTTCCCAGAATCCAAGATGAGGATAATGATACAAATGTGAATTCCGGAAAACTTCTTTCATTTAAGGTACTGAAAAGGCGTCATCTTAGAAACGGTGTTATAGCTCAGTTCTTCTATAATGGAGGTCAGACCGCTGTGAACAGCTTATTCATTGTTTATTGCCTGAAATATGTAGGACTAACATCGGAAAAGGCTACGACATTATTCGGACTATATATGTTGGCATTCCTATTGGGACGTTGGATAGGTGCCATTTTAATGGGTAAGTTCCAGCCGAAGAATATGCTTGCCATATATGGTATAGCATGTGTAATTCTTTGTTTGGTAATTAGTTTTGTAGGTGGAATGACTGCCGTATATGCTATGATGGGCGTTTCGTTCTTTATGTCAATTATGTATCCGACTCAGTTCTCACTTGCACTTGTTGACCTGAAAGGTGAAACCAAGAGTGGCTCAGCATTCTTAGTTATGGCTATTGTTGGTAACTCTATTTTGCCTTTATTTACAGCTTATGTTCAGAAATCAATAGACATTCCAAGTTTGGCATATTTGATTCCTATGGTATGTTTTGCGGTTTGCGCATGGTACGGATTTAAGGGATACAAAGTAATAGATTGATATATTCATAATTAAAATGAAACTGATAAGAATTCCTTCAAAAGAAACAATCTCTGTTGAAGAAGCCTCTATGCCTGAGGTTGAGGCAGGTAGTGTTTTGCTTGCTATAAAATATGTAGGCTTCTGCGGTTCGGACTTGAATACATTCCTTGGCCGAAACCTAATGGCTAAGGATTCTGTAATTCCGGGTCATGAGATAGGTGCCGTAATTGAAAAAGTAGGACAAAATGTACCGGACTTTCTTAAGCCAGGCATGACTGTGACCGTCAACCCATACACCAATTGTGGACATTGTGCTGCTTGTCGTTCAGGACATAGCAATGCTTGCGAATTTAACGAAACTTTGGGTGTTCAGCGTGACGGTGCAATGCGTGAATACATGGTTCTGCCATGGGAAAAGATTATTCCGGCCGATGATTTGTCTGCTCGTGCCTGTGCTCTAATTGAACCAATGAGTGTCGGCTTCCACGCTGTATCAAGAGCTGAAGTAACTGATAGTGATACCGTACTTGTATTCGGTTGTGGTATGATAGGTGTTGGTGCTATAGTACGTTCATCATTGAGAGGAGCAACAGTCATAGCTGTTGATTTGGATGATGAAAAGCTAGACCTGGCTAAACAATTAGGAGCAAGTTTCACCATTAACTCTAAAACCCGGGATTTGCATACCGAACTACTAAAAATTACAAATGGCATGGGACCGACGGTAGTTGTTGAAGCAGTAGGTAGCATACCTACATATCAGGCTGCTGTTGATGAGGTCGCATTCTGTGGTCGTGTAGTTTGCATAGGCTATTCAAAGAGCGATGTGACATTCCATACCGGACTTTTCGTAAAAAAAGAAATCAATATATTCGGATCACGTAATGCAATGCCTCTTGATTTTGAGGCTGTAATACACTATCTGAAAAAAGGACAATGTCCATTAGACAAACTGATTTCTTCCGTAGTAAAACCGGAATCGGCCTTTGATGCCATGAAGGATTGGTGTGCAGCTCCAAGTAAGGTGTTCAGGATCTTAGTTGATTTCAACTGATTATATGATAAAAATACCAAAGAAACTACTGACATGTGGATTGTGCATGATATTTGTTACATCGCTCATGTCGCGTAATGTGGAATTTAAACCCAGACTTGTAGTTTTAACCGATATTGCACCTGCCAATATTGAGCCTGACGATATGGAATCCATGGTTCGTTTGATGGTTCATGCAGATTTGTTTGAGATAGAGGCGATAATTGCCACTACGGGCTATAATAATTCCAATTATCCTCCTTCTTGGATGGATAGTCTCGTTACTACGGTAAATTCTTATGAAAAGGACCTGCCGAATCTAATGAAGCGTTCGGATCAGAAGAAGTTTATGAGTATCAAGTCGGAGAATCGCAGACAAAAAATCGGATATTGGCCGAGTCCCGATTATTTGAGAAACCGTATGGTTTTAGGCAGTGTTCATATGGGGATGAAGTTTATTGGGCCTGAAAATGATTCGGAGGGTAGTGATCTGATAATTAGGCTGGCTGATGAGGATGACGATCGCCCATTGTGGATTACAGTCTGGGGTGGAGGAAATACTCTGGCTCAAGCTGTTTGGCGTGTACAGAAAGACCGTTCTCCGGAAGAGTTCAAGAAATTCCTCCATAAACTGCGAGTATATACGATAACCGATCAGGATAAACCATGGGAGCGTATTCAGAGTGCTTTCAGTGTCAGCTCTCATCAATGGTTGCGCAGAGATCTCTCCAAAGATCTGATGTTTATTTGGGATGAGAGTGCATGGCTATTGCATAATAGTCTTGGAAGCAGCAGTTGGCAAAACTACTCTGAGCAGATTCAGGGCCATGGAAAATTGGGATCCGTTTATCCAAAATATAAGTGGGGAGTTGAAGGCGATACTCCGTCTTTTCTTCACATTCTACCCAATGGCCTAAATGACCCGGACTCGACTAAGGAAGCAGGTTGGGGAGGTTATTCGGAATTCGGTATGGGCAATGACAATTCGACCTATTGTTATACCAACTGGACCGGAGAGGCAAAACAAATATCAGATGAGTATTTCAAATATTTTTTTTCTGCCATCTTCAATAACTTTGCGGCACGTATGGACTGGGCGGCATACGGTTGCGGAAATAGAAATCCGATAGTAATTGTCAACGGTTCCAAAGGATTAGGATCAATTCATATTGAAACTTCACCGAATGATGTAGTACTTCTTGATGCTTCCAAAAGCAACGATCCCGATGATAACAATCTGAAATATAAATGGTGGATTCAGCCGGAAGCCGGTTATTTGGCGGAAGGAGTAACAAAAAAGGACTTTGTTATTGATAACGAGAAATCAGCCATAGCCAAACTTATCATTCCTGAATCGGCATCTCAAAGTATCATACATATCGTATGTGAAGTGTCTGATGATGGAGAACCCTCACTTACGAGTTATCGTAGAGTGATAATTCAGGTAAAATAAACGAAATGATTAAAATGCGGTTCCTACAGATTCTGAATAGATGTCGAAGGATATCGGATAATAAATTCGTCCAGTAAAAAAGTCGTGCAATTCGGTCTTCGAATTGCACGACTTTAACTTATACGGTTAAACCGATATTTGTATTATTACTATTTAATCAGTAGGATTAGAATCTATCGTATCTTTTTTATCAAAATTTCTGATTTGTGCCAATATCTCTTCGGCCTGAGCCTTCAAATCATCTATCTTTGATTGAATTGAGTCAAGAATACTATTTCCCGATTTGCTGAAAGAACTTAGATTACCCAGATTATTCTCATAAATCTGAATCTCACTCTTCATACTTTCGTACTTACGTATCAACTTTTCTTTTGGAGAATCATTGTTGCCTCTATTTGTATTACCAAACTTCTTTGATGGTCTATCATGAAAGCGAATATTGGAAAATTTTTCTACAATTGTCTTATATTCTTTGGCTAATTTATCTTTGAACTTAAATGGAACATAACCGATACTGTTCCATTCATTAATTAGCTCCTTAATCTTGGCCGTATCTTCCTGAGTGATAGAATTGGCATCGAAGGCCTGTAGCTTTGCTAAGATATCCTTTTTACGTGTGAGATTCTCACTTTCCTCACTCTTTTTTGAGGATAAATTCTTGTCGCGTTGTTCGTAAAAGTAATTACAAGCGTCAATGAAACGTTTCCAGATACTTGCAGTAAACTTTTTCTGAACAGGTCCTATTTCTCTCCACTCCTTTTGAAGTTGGGCTATCTTATTGGATGTCTCTTTCCAATCAGTGCTTTCTTTAAGAGCTTCTACTTGTTCGCAAAGAGCCGTCTTTTTCTCTAAGTTGCCGTTCATATTGCCTTTTACTTCCTTGAAGAATTCACCTTTCTTCTTAAAGAATGCATCGCAGGCTGAACGATAACGTTCAAAGATCTTTTGGTTATGTTTCATCGGAGCGAAACCTATCTCTTTCCACTTTTTCTGAAGCGCCAAGACATCTTGAGTTTTTTCATTCCAATCTTGATATCTATTGAGCTTCTCGAAATCAATTCCTTCAATAATTTCACATATTACAATTTTTTGGTCGAGATGCTCCTGTTCAGTCTTTTTCAACTCCTCAAAATGCTGCTGATACTTCTTGTTGATTATTGTGGAAGAAGTCTTGAAACGATTCCATACTTCTTCTCTCGATTCTTTTGAGATGGGGCCTGTCTCACGAAAATCTGCATGAAGCTTTTGTAACTTCCTAAAAGCGGAAACCACATCATTATCTTCAGCAAGGCGTTCTGCTTCTTCGCAGATAGCAATTTTAGCCTCCATATTCTTTTTGAAGTCATATTCACGAAATTCATTATTCAGACGTTGAATATCATAAAACTGCTCAGCATACTGCTGAAACGTCTTCCATAATTCGCTTATCTTTTCTGAAGGAATTTCTTTTATCTCTTTCCATTCCAAGAGGATGGCCTTAAAATCCTGATAGGAAGCACCTTCTGTATTTGCTTTCTCAACAAGATTTTTTAGCTTATCAAGAAGCTCAATTTTTTTCTTAAGATTCTCTTGTTGAATTATTTCAAGAGCTTCCTGAGCAACAGCTTTTTTCTCCTTGATGATGTTCATCAACTTTTTGTATTGTTCCTCCAATGCATCAATCTCCGGTACATACTCTTCTACCTTTCCACCGTTAGAGATGAATTCTTCCATCTTTTTCTCCTGCTCGCTCTTGTAGAGTTTGTAAAATATCTGCTTGAGTGTTTCCAGCTCTTGTCTTTTTGCAAGAGTGATGTCGCTTATCATTTCCTGAAGACGAGTTATAACATCTTCTCGGGTAATACTTGACTGGACTGAAGCCTGTGAATCAGATACTTGGGTAATTTCGTTATTCAATTCCTCATTCATATGCGGTAAGAATTTCTATTCAATTTATTATAACTTGCAAATAAAGCAAAAATATATCGTAATAACTAATTTCCTCATCAATTTTTGATGCCGGAATGCCGTTTTGAATCGTTTAGATAATCATTGATATAACTGTTATGTATATTGATATGCCTAATAAGTCGTTGGTGATTTGAACAAAAGGACCTGTTGCGATAGCCGGATCAATATTTATTTTCTTAAAGACTAAAGGCAAAAGAGTTCCCCATAAAGTAGCGACGATCACTAATGCAAACAAGCTTATGGGTACGGCAAATGTTACCGGTGCCAAGAATCCATATACCAAGAAATTATAAATAAAAACGACTATTGAGATTACTGTAGCATTGATGAGTGCTACTAATGATTCTTTACAAACTTGTTTCATTATGTTGCTTGTGTTCAAAGATTTGTTGGCAAGTCCCTGAACTACGAGAGCAGATGATTGAGTACCGACGTTACCTCCTGTTCCACCTATTAGAGGTATGAATGCAAGTAATTCCGGGTGAGTAGCAAATGAGGCCTCAAATTTTCCGAGAATCATTGAGTTTCCAATACCGCCCAACATGCCTATCAGCAACCATGGAATACGGGCCTTGGTTTGACGTAATACATTATCTGCAGTTTCAACATCAGCTGTAATACCTGAAGCCAACTGATAGTCGTGCTCCTGTTGCTCACGAAGTTCATCGATGACATCGTCAACGGTTATCTGGCCAAGTAATCTTCCTATACTATCAATAACAGGTACTGAAACCAAGTTGTATTTTTCTATTAGTTGAACAACATCTTCAATTGGCGTATCGACCTTAGTGGATATTAAGTCTTCGTCAATAACATATTTTACTTTTGATACGGACGGATTTGTAATCATCTTCTTTAGAGGAAAAACACCTTTGAGACGTCCTTCATTATCAACCACATAAACATTATAAATGTCATCCATGTCTTCTGCTTGTTTCCTCATCTCCTGAAGACATTCCGGCATACTCATGTTTTCGTTGACTACTACCATTTCAGTGCCCATCATACCGCCGGCAGTGTTTTCATCGTACTGCATGAGGTTTACAATGTCACTTGCCTGTTCGATATCGCCGATGTGAGACAATACCTCCTCCTGCTTTTCTTCATCCATTTCCTGAATGATATCGACAGCATCGTCGGTATCCATATAGTCTATGAACTTCTTTGCAATAGTCTCTGAGGTAAGATTATCCAGTATCTTTTTTCTATTATCCTCATCCATTTCGATGAGAACATCGGCGGCTGTTTCATTATCCAACAGCCTGTATACTATTCTGGCATCTTCAGCATCAAGTGTGTCACATAGCTCCGCAATATCGGCCGAGTGCATGTCAACCAATATTTTTTTGAGCTGGGCGGTATCCTGCTTGTCAATGACTTCCATTATATTATCCAGTACTTCGTTTTTCATATTCCTGAATATTTTCGGCCCATTAAGGCCGTGGGTTCATTAATCTTTTATCACTCTCAGTCTCGCTTCCTTCCGGTGTCAATCAGATTTGTAAGTAATATGAAGTCTTCAACGGAAAGTTGCTCAGGACGTTTGTCCAGAAAAGCGCACTCAGGTAAAGGAACATCTTTTTCTACGACCATTTTTAATGAGTTGCGTAGCATCTTACGTCTTAATCCGAATGTACTTTTGACGACCTTTTTAAAGAGAACAGTATCACATCCCAATTCGGTACGTTTGTTGCGTATCAACCTGATGACTGCACTCTTGACTTTTGGAGGCGGATCGAAAACCGATTCATTTACTGTGAATAGATATTCTGTATCATACCATGCCTGCAATAACACACTTAGTATTCCGAAGGCCTTACATCCCGGTTTGGCTGTGATACGTTGTGCTACTTCGCGTTGAATCATTCCCGTGCAACACGGAATAAGTTCAATATTATCTAGAAGTTTAAAGAAAATCTGACTTGAAATATTGTAGGGATAATTTCCAGTGAGGACGAATTTTCCTCCTTCAAACAGATTATTTAGATTTAGTTTTAGGAAATCTCCTTTTATGATTTTATCATTCAGTTCAGGAAAATTCTCATAGAGATATTCAACTGATTCGGTATCAATTTCTATGACCTTTAATGGTCTGTCTTTGAGTTTGAGAAATTGTGTAAGTACCCCTGTCCCGGGTCCTATTTCCAAGATGGGAAGGTCTCTACGGCTATCTACCGTATCGGCTATTGCCTGAGCGATGTTGAGATCTCTCAAGAAGTGTTGGCCTAAGCCTTTTT
>CAYOGG010000022.1:0-14417 GCA_964403455.1 uncultured Bacteroidaceae bacterium
GTTTCTGCTATATTGAGACATGGAGTGACAAGCATTATGTGGCTAACTCGGGTCTTATAGTTGTTCCGGCTTTCAGAAATATGGGATTGGCTAAGCGTATCAAGCAGTTCGCATTCGATCTCTCCAGAGAGCGATGGCCGGAAGCGAAATTGTTCGGTCTTACAAGTGGAGGTGCCGTAATGAAGATTAATACCGAATTGGGCTATGTGCCGGTTCCTTTTTCCGAACTTACGGACGATGAGGCCTTCTGGAAGGGATGTGAAGGGTGTTGTAATCATGATGTTTTAGCTCGTACGGAGCGCAGATACTGTATCTGTACCGGTATGTTGTACGATCCTGCTAAGCATAAAAAAGGAAAAAAGTAAGTATAATATGAGTAATAATAAGAAAAAGGTTGTAGTAGCATTCAGCGGTGGCTTGGATACATCCTATACTGTGATGTATCTGGCAAAGGAAAAGGGTTATGAGGTGTATGCCGCATGTGCCAATACCGGTGGATTCAGCGAAGAGCAACTTAAGAAGAATGAGGAGAATGCTTATAAACTCGGAGCTGTAAAGTATGTTACGCTCGATGTAACGAAGGAGTATTATGAGAAGAGTCTGAAGTATATGATATACGGTAATGTGTTGCGTAATGGCACTTATCCGATATCCGTATCTTCCGAACGTATTTTCCAGGGTATCGCAGTGGCTCGTTATGCCAATGAGATTGGTGCCGATGCTATCGCTCACGGTTCAACCGGTGCCGGTAATGACCAAGTGCGTTTCGATATGACGTTTTTGGTGATGGCTCCTAACGTGGAGATTATTACTTTGACTCGTGACAATGCGTTGAGCCGTCAGGAAGAGGTGGATTATCTGAATAGGAACGGTTTCTTTGCCGACTTTACGAAATTGAAATATTCGTATAATGTAGGTATATGGGGTACATCAATCTGTGGAGGAGAGATACTTGATTCCGCTCAGGGATTACCTGAATCGGCTTATCTGAAACAGGTCACAAAAGAGGGTAGTGAGAAACTTCGTCTTACCTTCGAAAAAGGTATATTGAAGGCTGTCAATGATGTAAACTACGATGATCCTATCAAAGCTATTCAACAGGTTGAGGAGATAGGTTGTGTTTACGGTATAGGTCGTGATATGCATGTAGGAGATACTATCATTGGTATTAAAGGTCGCGTGGGATTTGAGGCTGCTGCTCCGATGCTGATTATCGGTGCGCATCGTTTTCTCGAGAAATATACTTTGAGTAAATGGCAACAGTATTGGAAAGATCAGGTGGCTAACTGGTATGGAATGTTTCTGCATGAGAGCCAGTATCTGGAGCCTGTGATGCGCGATATTGAGGCTATGCTTACCGAGTCACAACGTAATGTGAACGGTACTGTGATTTTGGAGTTGCGTCCGCTGTCGTTCTCTACCGTAGGTGTGGAGTCGAAGGATGATTTGGTGAAAAATAAGTTGGGTGAGTATGGAGAGATGCAAAAAGGTTGGACCTCCGATGAGGCTAAGGGCTTTATTAAGGTTACAAGTACTCCTCTTCGTGCATACTATGCCACTCATAAGGATGAATTGGAAAAATAAGATATGATAAAAGTTGGAATTATAGGTGGAGCCGGATATACGGCAGGCGAATTGATACGTATTTTGCTGAACCATCCTGATGCTGAGATTATATTCGTAAACAGTACGAGTAATGCAGGTAATAAGCTTAGTTCTGTACATGCCGGATTGATTGGCGAGACTGATATGTCGTTTACTGATGAGATGCCTTTGGACAGTATTGATGTATTGTTCTTCTGTACAGCTCATGGCGATACCCGTAAGTTCCTGGAATCTCATGAGCTGCCTGAGGGACTTAAGGTGATAGATATGTCAATGGACTATCGTATTGAGGACGAGTACAACAAATTTGTATATGGTCTGCCTGAGTTGAATCGACGTACTATCTGTCAGAGTCAGTATGTGGCTAACCCTGGTTGTTTTGCTACTGCCATTCAGTTGGCATTGCTTCCATTGGCCAGAAACCTGATGTTGAATGATGATATCTATGTGAATGCCATCACGGGTAGTACAGGTGCGGGTGTGAAGCCGTCCGCTACCACTCATTTCAGCTGGAGAACCGATAATATCAGCATCTACAAGCCTTTTGAGCATCAGCATCTGCCCGAGATTCTGCAGTCGGTTAAACATCTGCAGAGCAGTTTTGATTCGAAGATTACTTTTATTCCGTACCGAGGCGGTTTCCCGCGTGGCATTTTTGCCACAGTAATTGTAAAAAACGCGGTTGACATCGACGAACTGTACAAGATATACAGAGAGTATTATGAGACAGATTCTTTTGTTCATGTGGTGGATGAGGAGATTGACTTGAAGCAGGTATTGAACACCAATAAGTGTCTGATCCATCTGGAAAAACATGATGATCAACTGCTTATAGTCTCTTGTATCGACAATCTGTTGAAAGGAGCAAGCGGTACTGCTGTCCACAATATGAATCTTCTGTTTAACCTGAAGGAGACCACAGGTCTTATGCTTAAGCCGTCAGGTTTCTGATTTTGAAAAGGTTGCTCTTTGAAGCTGTCGTAGGTTGATTTTTTATTTTGATTTTACTATGAATTTATTTGAGGTATATAGTCTATTCCCTATTAATATTGTAAAAGGGAAGGGATGCCATGTATGGGATGACAATGGTCAGGAGTATTTGGATCTGTACGGCGGTCATGCCGTGATAAGTATCGGTCATGCCAATCCTCGTTATGTGGATGCTGTAAGCCGTCAGGTGGCCGAGTTGAATTTCTACTCCAACTCCGTGATTAACAAACTCCAAGAGCAATTTGCTGAGAGGCTTGGTAAGGTCTCGGGCTATGAGGATTATTCGCTGTTTTTGGTGAATTCCGGTGCCGAAGCCAATGAAAACGCTCTTAAGCTGGCTTCTTTTCATACCGGAAAGACTCGTGTGCTTTCGTTTCAAAAGGCATTCCACGGACGTACTTCTTTAGCAGTGGAAGTAACAGACAATACAAAGATCATTGCTCCAATAAATGCAAATGGTCACGTCACTTATTTGCCGCTCAATGATATTGAAGCCGTTAAGGCGGAACTTGTTAAAGGAGATGTTTCTTCTGTAATCATTGAAGGTATTCAGGGTATAGGAGGAATCAAGATACCTGATACGGAATTTATGCAGGAACTGCGCAAGGCTTGTACCGAGTATGGTGCCGTACTGATACTCGATGAGATACAGAGCGGTTACGGCCGTAGCGGCAAATTCTTTGCACATCAGTATTATGGTATTAAACCGGATCTGATTACGGTGGCTAAGGGTATCGCCAATGGTCTGCCTTGTGGAGCATTGTTAATCAGTCCGATGTTTAAGGCCGTTAACGGTCAATTAGGTACTACATTTGGTGGTAATCATTTGGCTTGCGCCGCTGCACTTGCCGTACTTGATGTGATAGAAAAGGGCCATTTAGTGGAGAATGCGGCCGAGATAGGTGAGTATCTTCTTAAAGAACTGAAGGCAATGAATTGCTTCAAAGAAGTACGTGGTAGAGGTCTGATGATTGGAATAGAGACAGAGATGCCCGTTAAGCCTATCCGTGAGAAGCTACTCTTCGAGAAGCATATATTCACAGGTGTTAGCGGACAAAATGTAATCCGCCTGCTGCCACCGCTCTGTCTGACCATTCAAGAAGCGGACCAATTCCTCACCGCACTACGTCAGGTGATGAATGAAGTAAAGTAGTTGCCGTTCTACTGTCTGTTATCGACTCCCCACATCATCTTTTCGCGAAGGGTGGAGAAAAAATCCTGTCCGTCGGGTTTCATTACACTTATCTGGAATGGAGCACGACGGATTTCGATTTTTGTGCTATCCGGACAACTGAAGCTATGACCGTCGATGGAGACAAGAAAACTGCGGCTTCGGCTGCATATACTCAAACTGATGACTTGGTCGTTAGGTAATACTATCGGTCGCATGGTTAGGCTGTGAGGGGCTACCGGAGTGAGTTCAATGACATTGGTTCCGGGAGTTATTACAGGACCTCCGATACTGAGCGAATAGGCAGTGGAACCGGTAGGAGTAGAGATGACAAGTCCATCGGCTTGATAAGTTATGAGAGGTATATCATCAACGGTAGTGTGTATGCTTATCATCGAAGAGATGTCATGTTTGAGAATGGAGATATCGTTAAGTGCGTATGGTGAGAAGCCTTCCGGTAGACCTTCCATGCAAATCTCCAGCAGGTTTTTCTTTTGCAGGGCGTAATTGCCGTCATGAATCAGACGTACAACGCTTTCCATTCTATCGGGAGTGATATCGGCAAGAAAGCCTAATCTGCCGGTGTTTACCCCAATCATGGGTATTCCTTTGGAACCTACTCGAGTCGCTGTACGAAGAAAAGTGCCGTCACCTCCTATACTTATGACAACGTCTGCTGAGAAGTTATTGTCTTTTATAATATCTGTATATGGGAGGGCCCAACCGGTATTTTTGGTCAGGAACTGCAGATAAGAATCGTCTACATAGATTTTGTCATTAAACGAATCAAGTAACCGGAATAGATTTTGTTCGTTACCGGCCAGCTTTGATAAGGATGGGTTACCGAAAATTGCAAATCGCATAAGCTCTTTTTTTCTTTTGTGCAAAAATAACGGCAATTATTCTTACCTTTGCTATTTGGAGAAGAAATTTGTTTGAATATGACCAGATTAAGTGTTAACATCAACAAGGTGGCTACTTTGAGAAATGCTCGAGGTGGCGATAATCCTGATGTGGTGAAGGTGGCATTGGACTGTGAGGCATTCGGTGCTGACGGCATAACGGTACATCCGCGTCCGGATGAGAGACATATACGCAAACAGGATGTATTTGACTTGAAAGCTGTGTTGACCACTGAATTTAATATTGAGGGTTATCCTGATGACAGACTTATGGAGATTGTGTCAAAAGTGAAGCCTAATCAGGTTACATTGGTTCCTGATGCTCCCGGACAGATTACATCCAATCATGGCTGGGACACGGAAGCCAATCAGTCCTTTTTAGTTGAGATTATACAGGAACTGAGACATAATGGCATACGCGCATCGGTGTTTGTGGATGCCGATGTGAGAATGGTGGAGATGGCGGCAAAAGCAGGTGCTGATAGGGTGGAGTTGTACACTGAACCATATGCAACTGCATACTGTAGAGACAGAGAGATCGCAGTTGCGCCATTTGTAGCTGCAGCAGGGGTGGCCAAAAGATGTGGGATGGGACTTAATGCCGGTCATGATCTGAATCTGGATAATCTTTTATTCCTAAAACAGAGAATACCTTCAATAGATGAAGTATCTATTGGTCATGCTTTGATTTGCGATGCTCTATATTTGGGATTGAAGAAGACAATAGAAGAATATAAATTAAGAATAGAATAAGATTAAGTATGTTTCTACAAGCACAAACTATTGCACAGACGTTAGTAGACTCTGCTGCACAGAGCCAGATCCTTACGGAAATGGCAGAGAATGGTACGGAGAAGATGAATCTTCTGGATATGGCGATGAAGGGTGGATGGATAATGATTGTGCTTTTGGTGCTTTCGCTTATCTTTTTTTACCTTTTCTTCAATAGGATTGCTGTTTATAATAAATCCACTAATACGGATGTTCATTTTATGGATCGTATCAGAGATTATATCAGAAGCGGTGAGACTAAATCGGCAATAAACTTCTGTCAGTCTTTCAATACTCCTTTCAGCCATATTGTAGAAAAAGGTATTTATCTGAAGGATAGAAGCAGAAATGATATTCAAGCCGGAATGGAGAATGCAGCCAATATTGAGATAGCAAGATTGGAAAAGGGATTGTCGGGAATATCTACTATTGCGAGCACTGCTCCTATGATTGGTTTCTTGGGAACTGTAACCGGTATGGTTAAGGCTTTCTGGGAGATGGCCAATGCAGGTAATAACATTGATGTGTCGCTTCTTTCAGGTGGTATTTATGAAGCCATGATTACTACTGTTGGAGGTCTGATAGTAGGTATTATTGCATTGTTCGGTTATAACTATTTAGTATCACGAGTTGATAGGATAGCCAATGAGATGGAGGCTTTTATATTGGATTTTGTAGAATCTATTGAGGGCTGAAAGATATGCTGAAAAGAAAAAATAAGATATCTCCGCAGTTCAGTATGTCGTCCATGACTGACATTATCTTCCTGTTGCTGATATTTTTTATGATAACCTCCACGATGGTCAGCCCCAATGCCATCAAAGTGCTTCTGCCGCAGAGTTCTCAACAGACATCGGCAAAGCCTTTGACACGTGTGATTATCGATAAGGAGCTGAACTACTATACGGCATTCGGAAATGACGATGAGATGCCTATCGCGTATGATGAGTTGACCGCATTTCTGATTGACTGTGCGGCGAAAGAACCGGATATGTATGTTGCTCTTTATGCAGATGAGACAGTACCTTACAGTGAGATAGTCAAGGTGCTTAATATTGCTACTGAGAATAAGTTTAAGGTGGTTCTGGCTACCAGAAGACCCGACAGAAAATAAGAAAATGAATAGAGAGATTGACTGGTTATCCATTTTTCTTACAGCATTAATTCACCTTTTGGTGGGATTGCTGTTATGGCTGCTTGCAATGCGAATGCCTAATAGGCAGGAAGAGAGCGGTGTGGCCGTAATGTTGGGTAATATGGGCGACCTTAACACTGACTATGAGTTTACCGAAGTAGAGTCTTTTTCGATTCCGGTTTCCAGTTCGTTGCCGGATGCTGCTCTAGAGGCAGTGGATCCTATCGTTACTCAGGATATAGAAGAGACGGTTGCTATTGAGTCGGGCGATAAGGAAAAAGTGAAAAAGCCGGTTGAGGAGGTTCGTAAGCCTACGGAAGCTGAAATAAAAGCTCAACGTGAACAGCAGGCTGCCGATAATGCAAATCAACTGATGGCTGTGTTCGGTAAGACTCCGACTGACAAATCCAACGCCACCGAGTCTCAGACTTTAGGTGTGGCAGGCTCCTTGGAAGGTAATGCATCGGAGGGTAAAACCGAAGGTATCGGCGGCTACGGTACTTATGATCTGAATGGTCGTTCATTGGGTGAGGGAGGCTTGGCAAGGCCTATATATAGTGTTCAGGATGAGGGTCGTGTGGTAGTTACAATTACTGTGAATCCGGAAGGCCGTGTTATTGCTACTTCTATCAATAAGCGTACAAATACGGTGAATACAAAACTACGTGAGGCTGCAGAAACTGCTGCGCGAAACACTAAATTTAATGTAGCGAGTGGACCGGATAATCAGTCCGGTACTATTACTTATTACTTTAAGTTGAGATAATTCGAATCGATCATGGTTTATATCTTTCTTGCTGAAGGCTTTGAGGCTATTGAAACTATTACTCCGGTAGATATGCTTATCAGAGCGCAGATCCCTGTTCGGATGATTTCCGTTACCGGTGATTTGACGGTTTCAAGTTCTCAGGGTATTAAGATTCAAGCTAATGCATTGTTTGAGGATACGGATTTCAGCGATGCAGAGATGTTGATTATACCCGGTGGACAGCCGGGTGCAACCAATCTTTGTAATCATAAAGGCTTGGAGATGCTGATACGTAATTTAGCTGCTTCAGGCAAGCCTCTTGCCGCGATATGTGCCGGGCCTACCGTATTGGGACGATGCGGTATTCTTAAGGGGCGCAAGGTGACTGTCTATCCCGGTTATGAGAATGAACTGGAAGGAGCGGAATGTACGGGCGGATTTGTGGAAAAGGACGGTAATATCATTACAGCCATTGGAGCCGGTGCCGCCATAGAGTTTTCAAAATCAATTATTACTCTTTTGCGCGGTAGGGAGGTTCAGTCTTCTGTCTGTGCAAAGATGCAGTTAAATGAGCGATGATGCAGGACCTTGCTCTACGCGATGTCAAGTATCTGACGGGTGTAGGACCGGCAAGGGCTGCTCTCTTGGATAAGGAGCTTCAAATTAGAACGCTCTGGGATTTGCTCTACTATTTTCCTTATAAATATATTGATAGAAGCCGTCTGTTTCAAGTGAGTGAGATAGACGGTGCGATGCCTTATATCCAACTCAAAGGCTCGATTCTCTCTTTTGAGGAGATTGGGGTGGGACGAACAAAAAGACTTGTGGCCCATTTTTCCGATGGAACGGGAGTGGCTGATTTGGTCTGGTTTCAAGGAATAAAGTTCGTATTGTCCAAATATAGACCTAATGTGGAGTATGTGGTGTTCGGGAAGCCGACGATGTTCGGCGGAAGGGTGAATATTGCTCATCCGGATATTGATATTGCCGCAAACCTGAATATCTCTGAAATGGGGATGCAGCCGTATTATAATACTACTGAAAAAATGAAGCGGGCCGGGCTGACATCTCATGTGATAGGTAAGCTGATTCAGAATCTTTTTTTGCTGATTATTGAACCGTTGAATGAGATCTTGCCGGATTGGCTGATAGATAAGGAAAATCTGATTTCACTGACGGAGGCATTGACAAAGATACATTTTCCTCATTCTCCACAGGAATTGCGTGATGCCCAGTATAGGTTGAAGTTTGAGGAATTGTTTTATATCCAACTGAATATTGTACGTTACTCCAGTGACAGACAGAAACGTTTTAAAGGTTTTGTCTTTGACCGTGTAGGTGATTCTTTTTATACCTTCTATCGGGATAATCTTACGTTTGAACTTACAGATGCTCAGAAGCGTGTGGTAAAGGAGATTCGTAATGATACATGTTCGGGCAGGCAGATGAACCGACTGTTACAAGGCGATGTAGGTAGCGGGAAGACTATTGTGGCATTAATGGCTATGTTGATAGCTATAGACAATGGTTACCAAGCCTGTATTATGGCACCGACTGAGATATTATCCGAGCAACACTTTGCCAATATAAATAGATATTTGGAGGGTATTGGACTACGTGTGGAGTTGCTTACGGGTAGTATTAAGGGTAAGCGCAGAGAGTCTATCTTGAGCGGATTGCTTAATGGTGATGTGAATATTTTGGTGAGTACACATGCTGTGTTGGAAGATACGGTATCTTTCCTAAGATTGGGGATGGTGGTGATTGATGAACAGCATAGGTTCGGGGTGGCACAGAGAGCCAAACTTTGGACAAAGAATAATACTCCGCCTCATGTATTGGTTATGACGGCAACACCCATCCCGCGTACTTTAGCCATGACTCTATATGGAGACCTGGATGTCTCGGTAATAGATGAGCTTCCACCCGGTAGAAAACCGATTCAGACGATACACAGGTACAATGCAAACAGTGCCTCTCTATATGCTTTCATAGATAGGGAGATTGGGCTGAGCAGGCAGGTTTATATAGTGTATCCGCTAATCCAGGAGAGCGAGAAGATTGACCTGAAGAATCTGGAAGATGGATATAAGTCAATCAGCGAGCGGTTCTGTAACTATAAGGTGAGTAAGGTACACGGAAAGATGAAACCTGCCGACAAGGATGCCGAGATGCAGCGCTTCAAACGGGGTGAGACTCAGATTATGGTGGCTACTACTGTCATAGAGGTGGGTGTGGATGTTCCCAACGCCAGCGTCATGGTTATAGAGAATGCCGAGCGTTTCGGACTGTCCCAACTGCATCAGTTGCGTGGCCGTGTAGGTAGAGGTGCCGATCAGTCTTATTGTATTTTGGTTACCGGATACAAATTGTCGGAGGATACTCGAAAACGTATAGAAATTATGGTGGAGACAAATGACGGATTTGAGATTGCCGAGGCGGATTTGAAGTTGCGCGGACCGGGTGATTTGGAGGGAACTCAGCAGAGTGGGATAGCATTTGACTTAAAAATTGCTAATCTGGCACGTGACGGAGAACTGATAGAATATGTAAGAAATATTGCAAAAAACATCATTGAGAGGGATCCTGAGCTGTCTCTTACAGAAAATACCATGTTTGACAGGCAGTTGCGCAGGCTTAAGAAAAGTCAGTTTGACTGGTCTTCTATCTCATGAGAAATAATTATATTTGCGCTATGTTTATAATTGAGATTGTAATATTTTTTATTTGGAAAGATGAATTTTAAACAGCTGAATATATATATATCTACGTTTTTTGTTTTGACTTGGGCTCCTGTAGTTTGGGCCGGTGATCCTATTCCAACAAAGGTTCAACCTATAAAATGTATGGATACTGTGGAGTGTCCTGAAGTTATTAATGCCGGTATTGATGAAGATTTGGATATGCCGGCTTCGTTTTTGTATTCCGAATGGAGTAATGACTATGTGCATAGGTATAACAATGTACTTTTTCCGGATTCGTTGGTTATTCCAATGAGTCATTATTGTATGCCTACTCCAAGTACAAAAATAACGGATATCTTTGGCTATCGTCCACGTAGACGAAGGATGCATTATGGTCTGGATTTGAAGATTGAGATTGGAGATACCATAAGAGCTGCTTTTGACGGAAAGGTGCGTGTATCGGATTATGAAAGATCCGGATACGGATATTATTTGGTAATAAGACACCCAAACGGACTGGAGACTTGTTATGCTCACTTGTCAAAAAAATTAGTTAAGGAAAATGATGTGGTTTATGCCGGAGAGCCGATTGCTTTGGGAGGAAATTCCGGGAGGTCAACAGGATCGCACCTACACTTTGAGGTACTTATATTAGGTAAGGCGATTAATCCGGCTCTTTTGTTCGATTTCCCGAATCAGAGGGCGGTTATGGGAACTTATGTTTATTATAAAGATAAGCAATCCGATAATGCGAAGACGTATTATAAGGTCAGAAATGGGGATACGTTATCCAAGATAGCTATGAAGAATGATACGACGATCGCTACTTTATGTAAACTAAACAGAATGTCAACCAAGTCAATACTCCATGTAGGTCAGACATTAAGAATAAACTGATTATAATAAGAATCTATGTGTGAGATGT
Source organism: uncultured Bacteroidaceae bacterium (assembly GCA_964403455.1). Classification (GTDB taxonomy): domain Bacteria; phylum Bacteroidota; class Bacteroidia; order Bacteroidales; family Bacteroidaceae; genus Colenecus. The sequence continues at coordinate 10,932 of CAYOGG010000022.1, forward strand.
GTGGAAATATAAATGTCCAAAAGATGGATACAAACGGACAGTTTGAGCAGATAATAAGAATATGCCGTTCTTTGTATCTGAGAAAACTGCAGGATTACGGTGCTTCTTGGAGAATTATGCGTCCGGCTTCTTTGACCGATCAGATTTTTATTAAGGCTAAACGTATTCGCAGCATAGAGACAAAAGGTGTAGCTATGATTCATGAGGATATTCGTTCCGAACTGATTGGTATAGTGAACTATGGCATAATTGCATTGATTCAGTTGGAACACGGTTTCTCGGATACTGTGGATGTGGATGAACAGTGGGCAATAAAGGAGTATGATAAATATTCTCATGCCGCTTTGGAGCTGATGAAAAAGAAGAATCATGATTACGATGAGGCTTGGCGTGGAATGCGTAATACGTCTTATACGGATTTTATCCTGACTAAAGTAAACAGAACAAAGGAGATAGAGTGTAATGACGGTAAAACGTTAGTCTCCGAGGGTATTGATGCCAACTATATGGATATTATCAACTACGCTGTATTTGGATTGATTAAACTTAGTTTCTAAATATAATTATGGATAATAAGACAACTTCAAACAATTTACCCATGAAGGTAGCAGTGAATATCTGTCGCTTTATGCTTGGAGCTGCTTTTATCTTTTCGGGTGTTGTTAAGGCTGTGGATCCTATAGGCACTCAGATTAAGTTATCCGATTATATGTATGCTTTCAATATGGGTGATGTGCTGTCCTACGGTACTTTATTGATTGCAGCCTGTACTCTGGCGGGTATGGAATTCTTATTGGGAGTGTACATGTTGTTCGGCTCTTTCGTTAGAGGAACTTCATTGCTGCTGCTGATTGCAATGGTTGTTTTGACTCCCTTTACTCTCTATCTGGCTCTACATAATCCTGTGGAGGATTGCGGATGCTTCGGAGATGCCTTGTTGCTAACCAATTGGCAGACCTTTTATAAGAATGTATTCTTGCTGCTATTGGCCTTATTCGTTTTTTTATTTAAGAAACGCATTGTTCCTTGGGTGACAATAGGAAGGCAATGGCTGTTATCTGTGGTATCTGTGATTGTGATAGTTATGTTTATGGTCGATAATGTACGTAACTTACCGGCTCTTGACCTCCGTCCTTACAAGGTGGGGACTAGTTTGTTTGATGATGTTTTGTTACAGATGAATGTGGATGTATCCGATTTTTCATTGTTGGATGAAGACCTGAATGACGTTACCGATCCTATACTTTCAGATACCGGATATACTTTTCTTCTTGTTTCAGAACATCTGGAGTCTGCAAGTGAGGGACATCTGGATTTGATTGACGATGTGTATGACTACTGTAACACTTACGGATACAAGATGTATGGAGTGACAGCCTCAGGAAGAGGTGAGGTCTCAAACTGGATAGAAAATACGGGTGCCGAGTATGGTTTCTTATACTCTGATGAGATACCGTTGCAGACTATGATAAGGTCAAATCCGGGATTGGTGTTGATGAAGGAGGGTGTTATCATTGAAAAGTGGAGTGAAGCCAATATACCCGATGAGGAGTTCCTGTCTGCTCCGTTGGAAAAAATAGGTCTGGGTACACCACCGGAAGCTGACATGAAAAGCGATATAATAAGGGTAATATTGATATTTTTGCTGCCGCTACTCTTAGTGATTCTTATTGATAGATTGAAATGTGTGATTAATAGTAAAATACTTATAGAAAAATGAGAAAGAAAATTGTTGCAGGAAACTGGAAGATGAATAAAAATCTTCAGGAGGGTATTGAACTTGTAAAGGAGATCAATGAGTTGTTGAAAGCTGAAAAGCCAAATTGTTCAGTTGTGGTTTGTACTCCTTTTATTCATTTGGCTTCAGTTACTCCGTTGGTTGATCAGAGTTTGATAGGCATCGGTGCTGAGAACTGCGCCGATAAGGCTTCGGGTGCTTTTACCGGTGAGATTTCTGCCTCTATGGTAGCATCTACAGGTGCAAAGTATTGCATCTTGGGCCATTCGGAACGTAGAGCTTATTATCATGAGACTGATGAGATCTTAAAGGAGAAGGTACAGCTGGCTCTTGAGAATAACCTGATTCCTATCTTCTGTGTAGGTGAAGTTAAGGATGAGCGTGTCTCCGGTATACAGAATGAGGTAGTAAAAAAGCAGCTTGAAGGTGGTCTTTTCAGCCTTTCTGCTGAGGACTTCGGTAAGATTGTTATTGCCTACGAGCCTGTTTGGGCTATCGGTACAGGTCTGACGGCTTCTTCTGAACAGGCTGAAGAGATGCATGCCTTTATTCGTTCACAAGTTGAAGCAAAATATGGTAAGAAGGTTGCAGAGGATTGTTCTATCCTTTATGGCGGTAGCTGTAAGCCTTCAAATGCTAAGGAACTGTTTGCCAATCCGGATGTTGATGGCGGCTTGATAGGTGGCGCTGCTCTTAATGCTGCCGATTTCAAGGGAATCATCGATGGATGGAAGGATTAATATGATATGAATAGGACAAGATTGTTTTTTATCTTGCTTCTCATCACGGTTTCGGCCGGTGCGCAAAAAACACTGGTCGATAACCTTGAGAGAGATGAACCCGGCAAAGGTACGATTCGCGTTGAACGTGATGCGCGTTTGGACAGTCTTATCGGATCGTATTTTCATGTTGACTCTGATGATAAAATTGAAGTAACCGGATATAGGATTCAGGTCTATGCCGGTAATAATACCAGGTCTGCCAGAACTCAGGCCGGTGAGGTGGAGAAATATCTTAAGTCCAATTATCCACAGTTATCTGTTTATACGGTGTTTAAATCTCCACGTTGGCTATGTTTAGTGGGCGACTATCTCAATTATGAAGAAGCATATGAGACTATGCGCTTATTAAAAAAGGAAACACCTTACAAAGGACTTATTATTCTACGTAATCAGAAAATCTTAATTTCACTATGAGTAGTCTGATATCATTTGACAATGAAGAATCGGAACAGTTCCTTGCTCTAAAGAAGCATTATGAGGAGATATTGAAAATCATTGAACCCGATGCCGGTAGAGAAGGGTTGGAGAAAACACCTAAAAGGGTGGCTAAGACTTTATTGGATTTCACATGCGGCTACTCAATGGATCCGTCCGCGATATTGAAATCTGCTATGTTCAAGGAGAACTATAGTCAGATGGTGATTGTAAAAGATATTGATTTCTATTCACTATGCGAACATCACATGCTACCGTTCTATGGTAAGGTGCATGTAGCATATATCCCGAACGGCTATATAACAGGACTGAGTAAGATAGCCCGTGTGGTCGATGTGTTCGCTCGCCGTCTACAGGTGCAGGAAAGAATGACTTCTCAGATCAAGGATTGTATTCAGGAGACTCTTCAGCCTCTTGGAGTTATGGTTGTAATTGAAGCCGGCCACATGTGTATGCAGATGCGTGGGGTTGAGAAGCAGAATTCCATTACTACGACATCGGATTTTACGGGAGCATTTAACCGTGCGAAAA
>CAYOGG010000023.1:0-14403 GCA_964403455.1 uncultured Bacteroidaceae bacterium
ACACCAACTTGCCCAAAAATCAAGTAGAATAATCTTGTTTTTTGCTACATAATCAGAGAGCTTTACAGAAGAGTCTGTGTTATTCCCATTTAAAAGAATAGGAGCTGTAAAATCTAGATATTGATTACCTGCCGTTGTACGTAGCTGTGCATCAATCATACTCTTTAAATCCATGTAATATGAATTGTTGCTGAAATTTGGTGCCATCTTTTTCAAGAACTCTGCTACTTGTTCAGGTTCGAAGGCATCATAAGAATCCAGTAATTGTTCAAAGCCGAATGTGTTGTCGCTATTCTTTTCAATGCTTTGTGTAACAAGTTTCATATATGATTCTTGAAGATTGCTTAACTCAACTTGTAATAGAGACATCTCTTTACTTGTAGGATCAGCCTGTCTCATTTTTGTCTCCAATGCCATGGCTTCTTGATTGAGTTTATCAGTCTGGTCATAGAATTCCTGATAAGCATTATTTGTCTTAGTACCGCTTAATCTCTGTATTCCGTCAGTATAGTCTACTTTAATCTTTCCTAACTCAATAAAGAAAGTGCAACTATGCATTTCACCGTTAATGTTGAAAGTAAGGAGACTAACGCTACATGTATCCGTCTCTCCTTTGAATTTATATTTGCCTTTTTTTACAGCAACAGAGTCTAATGGAACCAATTGACCTCCATCAATGGAATTAAGAGTAACCATGCTTCCGTCTTCAATACCTTTTATGGTTCCTGAGACAGAATAGCCTTTGCCGTTACATGCTGACAACAGCAATGCAAAGAGAGCAAAGTAGATAATTTTTTTCATTTGTATTTGTTTATTTAATTACGTATTGCGAACTTATCGATTCATTCGTAATAACTCTATGCAATGTTTCTGCGAACATGCTGGCAATTGACAATTGCTTGATTTTCTTACAAGGAATAGGATTACGATACGGGATACTATTGGTGAAAACGATTTCTTCCAACTTGGAATTGTCAACACGGATAGGAGCATCACCGGACATTACGCAGTGTGAAGCAATAGCACGAACAGAAATTGCTCCTGCCTCAATCATTGCATCAGCTGCCTTACATATGGTGCCGGCAGTATCAACGATATCGTCAATCACAATAACATTCTTATCCGCTACGTCACCGATTATTTTAATCTCATCAACGACATTAGCCCTTGAACGTGTCTTTTGGCAAAGAACCAAAGGCACATTTAGATATTTTGCATAAGCACTGGCACGTTTGCTACCACCAACGTCCGGTGCAGCCATAACCAATTCTTTTAATTTAAGACTCTGAATATACGGCATGAAGACCATTGATGCATAAAGATGATCAACCGGAACATCAAAAAAGCCTTGAATTTGATCTGCGTGAAGATCCATAGTAATAAGCCTATCAATGCCGACTACACTTAGCATATCGGCAACAACTTTTGCTCCGATAGATACACGCGGTTTGTCCTTTCTGTCTTGTCTAGCCCACCCGAAATATGGAATGACTGCACTGATACTATGTGCGGAAGCACGTTTTGCAGCATCAATCATGAGTAACAACTCCATTAGATTATCGGATGAAGGATAGGTTGACTGGACTAAGAATACATCAGCTCCACGAACGGATTCTTCGTAAGAAACGGCAAATTCGCCGTCTGCGAAATGAGTAACGTTCATGTTGCCAAGCGGACAATTAAGATATTCGCATATTTCTTTGGCAAGGTACATTGAACTTGTACCGCAAAAAACCAAGAAAGAATTGCTGGAACCCATAAGGAATGATTTTGAAATAACTATTTTTTTGAATTGCAAAGGTACAACAAATATGATTATTGCAGGGTTTGAAATATTAAAAAATATAAGAAACTATTCCCAAATTTCCACTATAGATACACATGTCGATTATTTAGTTTATGCTTTAAGTGATTCCTTAGCATAATTTTAGATCTTCCTTTTTGAGATTTTATCAGGGTTCTTAGATAAAAAATCTTTCCAATTTTTTCCGTTTTCCGAATTGCTCTCAGGTCTTCCCATTTGTAGATAATGACAATATGCTGCGCCAAGTGCATCGGTAGCATCCGAAAATTTAGGCATATCTCCTTCATCTATAGATAATAATCTTTGCAACATATCGGCAACTTGTTTCTTGTTTGAACTTCCGTTACCGGTAATTGCCATTTTGATTTTCAAAGGAGCATATTCAGTAATTGGAATTCCGTGATGAATAGCTGCTGCCATCGCAACACCTTGTGCTCTTCCCAGTTTAAGCATTGACTGTACATTTTTTCCAAAAAAAGGTGCTTCGATTGCCATTTCATCGGGAAGGAAAGAGTCTATTATTCCTGTAACACGTTCGAAAATCTTACCTAGCTTTATATATGTATCATGGCATGAACGCAGGTCAATTACACCCATGGCAATAATATTGGCTTTTGTTCCTGTTACTTTTATTACTCCATAACCCATTATGTTTGTTCCGGGATCAATACCGAGAATTATTTTCTCAATTACAGGCTTTATCACGATTCATTTATTTGATGCGAAGTTAGTAATTATTTGTGTAGAATAGTTACCTTTGCACCGTATTTGAATATTGGGGCATTAGCTCATCTGGCTAGAGCGTTTGACTGGCAGTCAAGAGGTGACGAGTTCGAGTCTCGTATGCTCCACTTAATAATTAAAGGGTCTGTTCTGTGACAATAACTGTTTGCTATAGGTTTATTAATTCAGAAATAGCCGTTTTTAGAGTTTCGATATATTATTTTTTCTCCCAAAGCTTTTTTATGTACATTTGATTGGAATAAAGTAAGAGACAGATGTTTAATTTTATAACAAAATTTGCCATTATCTTTAAGGCCTTTCAAAATAAGCGATATTCTTATTTGAGTTTTGGATTCAAGAGGAAAGAATACCATTTGCCATTGATAATGGCATTATTGTTTATAGGTTATTATAACCAAGCATCAGCACAATTGTATATCAATGAATTTATGGCTTCAAATGCGGGGGCTATAATTGATCCCGATTACAATGAAAGTGCCGATTGGATTGAAATATACAATGCAGGCTCATCTTCCGTTGAGCTTAACGGATATTATATTACCGATAATATTGGAAATAAAACAAAGTGGCAAATAAAATCCAATGAAACTATTCAGGCCGGTAGTTTCCTTATTCTTTGGGCTGACGGTATGGATGCCGGATTGCATACTAATTTTAAACTTTCTGCATCAGGTGAGGAATTAGCACTTGTGTCGCCCTCTCAGGTGGTAATTGATTCAATAGTATTCGGCTATCAGGATCCTAATATTTCAATGGGTAGAAAAACCGATGGATCTAATGAATGGGGCTATTTTACAGAATCCACTCCGGGATACTCCAACAATACCATAAACTATACGGGAATAGTAAAAAGCGATCCTACCTTTTCTCTTCCGGGAGGTATTTATCATACATCAATTACGCTTGAAATAAAGACTATTTTCGGTGGCGAGGTACTCTATACTCTTGATGGAACTGAACCCAATGAACAGTCGAATGTAGTATCAGAGCCAATCAGCATAACAGATAATACAGTTGTGAGAGCACGTATTTATAAAACCGGACAGGTATTGGGACCGGTTATTACAAATACTTATCTCATTGACACTGAAAATAAAATCAGTAATTTACCAATTGTATGCCTTTCATCCGACCCTGTTAATTTTTGGGATCCTGTGAAAGGTATTTATGTCGTCCACGATGAGAAACCTAAATGGGAAATCCCTGTCAATATTGAACTTTTTGAAAATGATGGCAGGGTTGGAGCCGCATTTAACTTAAAGGCCGGTATAAAATCAACCGGATTGTATTCCTGGCAATTACCGGAGAAAATGTTGGGTGTTTCTTTTAGAAAAGAATATGGCGAAAGTAAACTTGATTATCCACTGATATTTGAAAAATCAAGGAAAGTCTACGACACGTTTTCATTAAGGGCATCAGGAAGCGATTGGGGTAAGACCATGATGAGGGATGCGATGATGCAGTCGGCAACCGTTGAAAATACAAATCTCGATTATTCCGGTTACAGGGCTTGCGTGGTTTTTATTAACGGTGAATACATGGGTATACATAATATTCGCGAAAAAATTGATGAAGATTATGTTGTGGGAAATCATGGATTGGAACCCGGGAGTTTCGACATGCTTGAAGAAACCGATTCCGGCCATTATGCTGAGGCCGGAGATTTACTGGCAAATTCCGATTTTGTTTCACTGTATAAGAGCGACTTATCAAATCAATCAAACTATGATGCAGTAGCTGAAGTAATGGATATTGATGGTTTTACCAATATGGTTTGTGCTGAAGTTTACAGTGGAAACAGTTCGATTAGTCACAACCTAATGAAATATAAGCCTAAAGATTCAGGGAAGTGGAAATGGATTCTTATGGATTTAGACCGTGGTTTTGAAGGCATAAATAGTAATTTGATTAATTATTATATTAATAGTGTTTCCGGTGATGATTGGCCATTCAGAAATCTAATGGCTAACGAGAATTATAAAAAACAGTTTGGAATAAAGCTTGCCGATCTGCTTTTTACGACATTCAATTCGGACCGAATGATTACAAGGATTGAGAATCATAAAAAGGCCATTGAAGCCGAGATGCCAAATCATATATACCGCTGGGCAGGTACACAAGGAATAGGTAATTATAGTAATATCAATGCAATTCCTTCAATGACTTATTGGAATTCAGAAATCGAGGTATTGAAAACTTTTGCTAAAGACCGTCCATTCGTATTATTGAATGATTTAACCAATTACGGCTTTCAAAGCCCGGTAGTTGTCTCTGTTTCTACTTTCCCGGCAAAAGCCGGTAATCTAACATTTAATGGATTGAAAATACTTACCGATGTTTGTAATGGTGGTTATCCTAAGGGTGAAGTGATAAAACTTGTTGCGTCTGCGAAAGACGGATATATATTCAAAGGTTGGAAAGCCAATAGCGATTCATTATTAATTGGTAGAGAAAGCTACTGGAATTATTCAGATACGGGTGCTGATTTAGGCACTTCATGGAATAAAACAAGTTTTGACGATTCCGGTTGGGAATCGGGTCAAGCCGAGTTAGGATATGGCGATGGTGATGAGCAAACAAGTATAAGCTATGGTAATAATAGTTCAAATAAATACATTACAAGTTATTTCAGAAAAAGTTTTTATCTGACGAACAAAGAAAAAATATCAGGGCTGACAATGTTACTTAAGTGTGATGATGGAGCGGTTGTATATTTGAATGGAAATGAAATAGAACGTTTCAATATGCCATCGGGTAATATCGGTTTTAGTACAACGGCCTCAAATTCCATATACGGAACTGAAGAATCCGATTTTATTACTTATATCATCGGAACAGAGTATTTGGTGAATGGGAACAATATGATAGCAGTCGAGGTTCATCAGAATTCCGCTTCAAGCAGTGATTTGAGTTTTGATCTGGAATTATCGGCTACAATTAGCGGAACCGGTAATTATATATCAACTGCAAATGAACTGGTTGTGAAACCCCAATCCGATTTTCATGTTACGGCATGTTTTGAAGGAGACGGTACATGTATCCTTCCTTTTGAAATATCCTCTGTAGAAACCCTTTATAAAGCGTGTTCACCATACATTGTGCCGGCCGATGTGAAAATAACTGCTTCAGGAAAACTTATTATTGAACCTGGTGTTGAGATATGGATTTCTGATGGTATATCAATATATTCCGAAGGGCAAATCGATGCCAAAGGAACGAAGGACGAACCTGTAATTTTCAGGAGCAATCCGCAAAGTGTAGAAAAGAAATGGGGAAATATCAGCATCAAGAATGCAAGCGACACCAGTTTCTTTAGAAACGTTATTATTGAGGATGCCTCAAAGGGACTTAATCCGGCTAATGATATCTTCGCCCTAAACGTATTTCAATCGAATATTGTGATAGACAATCTTTTTATCGATCATATATTTTATAACCCGATAGCACTTTACAATTCAAATACTTTGCTCTCGAACAGTATTTTACATACTGAATATGAAGGTGCCGATTTTATTAATATTAAGTTCGGAAAAGTATTGATTGATAATTGTGAATTCGTAGGTAACGATAAATTGGATTGCGATGCGATTGATTTCGGAGACATTGAAACCGGAAATGCTGTAGTAAGAAATAGTTATATCCACGATATGGAAGGGTTTAACAGTGATGCAATTGATCTGGGCGATCGTTCGAAAGATGTAATTATCAACAATATTATTGTCAATAATGTTCAAGATAAAGGGGTTTCCGTAGGTCAGCGCTCATCAGCAAAAATAGTCAATTCTGTATTTTTAAATTGCGGAATGGGTGTAGGAATGAAAGATTCCAGTATGGTGAATATTGACCATTGTAGTTTTTACGGGAATTATTATGCCATTGCCAATTATCAAAAACATCCCGGTGATGCAGGCGCAAATGCAATAGTGACGAATTCGGTGTTATCCAATTCATACGAATCGGGTTATATTAATGATGAATACTCGGCTATCAGTATTTCAAACTCTTTGGACGATACGGAAGATCTGCCCGATGAAAATAATAACCTACATTCCAATCCTCTTTTCACAAATCCTGATTTTTACGATTTTTCATTAATGCAGGGATCTCCTCTGATTGGGTCCGGAACTGCAGGAACAACAATAGGAGCTAATTTGGAATTGCCGGATATAACTCCTTCGCTCATGATTAGCGATATTGCCTACTCTTCCACCTATGGAACAGAAGATCTTGAATTCATAGGTCTATATAATCCTGGGGATTATAGAATATATTTAGATAGTTGCTTGTTCACCAAGGGTATTTCTTTTCAATTTCCTGATGGAACATTCATAGAGCCGAAAGAGAAAATCTTTGTTACGTCAAATGTTACATCTTCATTTTGGAATGACATGAGTTCATCACCTTATCAATGGACAAGCGGACGCCTTGCCGATGAAGGAGAGACAATACAATTGGTAAATAAATATGGAAAGGTTATTGACCATGTAATTTACAATAATAATTCTCCATGGCCGGTACCCGATATGGTATCGCAAGGTGTTTCACTGAGGAGTTATAATGTTGATAATCATTTTGGTGAAAACTGGCGGTTGTTGCCGACAAATGAAATGGTCAATATAAAAAGTATAACTGAAAAGGATGGACTGAAAATTTATCCGAATCCGACAAAAGGATTGATTGTTGTTGATAGCGATGTATCACCCAATTCAACCATTGAAGTATATAATATGAACGGTCAAAGGATCTACGAAGAAAAGACAATAGGTGGTAAGCAAACAGTTAACTTGAGTGACTTGAAACAAGGTGTGTATATTATTAAAGTGGGTGTAGATTCACAAAGGTTGATAATACTGAAATAACTCGGTATTGAAATTCGGTCAGAACATAGCTCAAAATCGGTTATGTATTACGATTTTTCCGGTATTTGTTTCAGGATGGCTATTAAATGATTAAATACCAAGGGCACGGTAGATAAATCAAGACGTTCAGAAGGAGAGTGAACACCACGTAATGTGGGGCCGATTGAAATCATATCAAGATTTGGATATGATTTAAGAAAGAGTCCACATTCCAAGCCGGCGTGTATTGCTTTCACTTTAGGATCTTTACCGAACAAGTCTTTATAAGTTTCGACAGCTATAGCCAATAATTGAGATTTTGGATTAGGAGTCCAACCGGGGTAACCGTCATTATGTTCGACTTTTGCTCCTGCGAGTCTAAAAGCAGCCGCAAAAGTCTCTTTTACGTCTTTTATCGAAGATGATACTGAACTGCGATGGCTGGCTACTATTACTGTTGAATTTGAGTTTGTCCTTATGGAAGCAAGATTGCTTGAAGTTTCTACTAATCCCGGAACATCCATACTCATGGCAAATACTCCATTGAATGCGGCTGCGATTGACATGATAATCTTTTTTGCAACTTTCCGCTCAATACATTCCTGTATGAAATCGGTAGATTCCATAATGAATTCCGTATTTGATTCTGTAACATGATACTCTTCCTGAACCGTAGCTGCGAATATATTGAAATCCACTCTAATCGACTCCTTGTATTTATTAGGAATGGCAATTACTACTGATGCATCACGGGGAATTGCATTGTGAAGATTTCCTCCTTTAATACTGCATAATCTGACATCGTATTTATCCATTACGGTATTGAGAAAGCGTACTAGTAATTTATTGGCATTTGCATATCCTTTGTCAATATCATCGCCTGAATGTCCTCCGTGAAGCTTGTCTAATCCGATTTTAATGCAAAAAAAATCGGCAGGTACAGATTCCTTCTCATATTCAAAAGTGACAGTCGTATTCATACCTCCTGCACAACCGATATATATTTCGCCTTCATCTTCAGAATCCAGATTAATCAACATTGAACCGTTCAACATGTCGCTTTTGAGATTTTGAGCGCCCGTAAGACCCGTTTCCTCTGAGACAGTGAAAAGACACTCTATGGGACCGTGTTTAATATCATTGTTATCAAGTATAGCCAAAGCCATAGCCATTCCAATCCCATCATCGGCTCCTAATGTAGTCCCTCTGGCCATCAACCAGCCATTATCAATATATGTATCAATTGCTTGTGTCATAAAATCGTGTTCTATTGACGCATCTTTTTCACATACCATATCTTGATGGGCCTGCAATATTACCGTATTTCTGTTTTCATAATTGTTTGAAGCAGGTTTGCTTATCAATACATTACCCACTTCATCTGTTTTTACTTTTAAGCCGCGTTTTTCTCCAAATTCTTTTAGAAAGACACCCATTCTTTCTTCATGTCCTGACGGATGAGGAATCATACATATCTGATTAAAGATATCCATGATTATCTTTGAATTATATTCTTGCATATCCATTGATTTCTTGAAATATTTCCAAAAATAACCCTTTTTGTTTGTAATGTAATCACAATTCTGATTTTTTAAAAAGAGAGTTGCATCATTGTATACTAAAGTTGTGTAACTTTGTGACTGCAATGTTGAAGATATTTTTGATTGTAACCGGTATTTTACTTGTCGGAGTAGCTTTTCTCTCCGTAAGTATTTGGGCGAAACCTAACGGAAGGTTTCCTAATATTCACGTGGGTAAGAATCCTGCCATGAGAAAACATAAGATTGGATGCGTTGAGGCGCAGGATTCGGAAGCTCAGATATCAAACAAATTGTCAGTCTCGGAAAAGAATAAACATTAAACATAAATTATATGAAGATTAATCAGCTGTTTTACGGATTTATATCCCTAGGAATTATATTTGGATTTACTCAGTGCAAAAACAAGTCTGCTAATGTTTCCGAAAGCACAAATAATGCTGTACCGGTTGCTTCTTCCGAACTAAAGATTGCTTATGTAAATATTGATACATTACTTGCGCATTACGATTTTTATCAGGATATGTCCGAAAATATGCTCCGTAAGGAAGAAAATAGTCGTCTATTATTGTCTGAAGAGGCTAATAAGCTACAAAAAGAAATTGATGATTTCCAGAGAAAACTTCAGAATAATGTCTTTTCTTCTCAAGAGAGAGCTCAGCAAGAACAGAATAGGCTGCTGAAGAAACAACAGGAACTGAATGATATGACGGATAGACTTCGTACTGATCTTTCGACTGAGAGTGATAACAACAGCATGAAGATTAGTGATTCCATACAATCGTTTTTGAAAGATTATAACAAGACAAAAGGATTCAGCATCATCCTTAGTAAAGTAGGTGACAATATTCTATATGTTGATGAAAGTATGAATATCACTGACGAAGTGATTAACGGATTAAATGAGAGATATAGGACCAAATGATGAATTTGTAGTCAAGCAATATATAATAAAAAAGGCTTTCTGATTATCAGGAAGCCTTTCTTATTCTTATAACAATCCTTTTGAGGACGGAAGAGCATAATTCCAAACGTCCCTTCGAACAGCCATCTTTAAAGCTCTTGCAAAGGCTTTGAAGATACTTTCTATCTTATGGTGTTCATTTTCTCCTTCAGCACTGATATTGAGATTCATTGCTGCGGCATCACTTAGAGACTTAAAAAAGTGCATAAACATTTCAGTAGGCATGTCACCAATCTTTTCGCGTTTGAATGAGGCATTCCAAACCAACCATGAACGTCCTCCGAAATCAATTACAACCTGACTGAGACAATCGTCCATTGGCAGTGCGAATCCATATCTTTCGATTCCTCTTTTATCTCCAAGAGCTTTTTTGAAACACTCACCCAATACGATACCTGTATCCTCAATAGTGTGATGTTCGTCAACACCGAGGTCTCCGCTGACTTTGATAGTCAAATCAATGCCACTATGACGTCCTATCTGTTCAAGCATGTGGTCAAAGAACCCAATTCCGGTAGAAATATTGCATAATCCTGTACCATCCAAGTCCATTTCAACAAAGATATCAGTCTCTTTAGTCGTGCGTTTTGCAGATGCTTTTCGTTCTCCTGCAAAAATATATTCTGCAATTTTCCACCAATCTTTTGAGGCAAATACACATACTTCATATAGCTCTATAGTTAAGTTTGATTTGTCATCTTGGAATAAGATGGCTTTACATCCAAGGTTTTTGGCCAATTCGACATCCGTTTTTCTGTCTCCAATTACGTAGCTGTTTGACATATCGTATTCTTCAGTCAAATATTTGCCGAACATACCTGTAAGCGGTTTTCTGGTCGGTGCATTATCTGAGGGTAAACTTTTGTCAATAAGAATGTCATCGAATGAAATACCTTCACCTGCTAATGTCTTTATAATCAGGTTTTGTGATGGCCAAAATGAATCCTCCGGAAAAGATGATGTTCCCAATCCATCCTGATTGCTTGCCATTACCAGTTCATAATCCATACGTTCTCTTAGAAAAGCGAGACTCTTGAAAACCTTTGGAATAAATTCGAGCTTGTTAAGATTATCTAACTGATAATCAATAGGCGGTTCTGAAACGATAGTTCCGTCTCTATCAATGAATAGGACTCTTTTCTTCATTTTTTTTGCATTTTATTGATGGTTTCAATGAGTAAGTCATTCTCTTCCGGTGTCCCGATAGTTATTCTCAGAGAATTACCACATAATGATATGCGGCTACGATTCCTTACGATAATACCTTGATCTACAAGATAATTATATGTCGATGTGGCATTCTCGAATCTGGCAAGAAAAAAATTTGCATTTGAAGGAAAAACTTTTGTGCAACAATCAAATTTATCAAATTCTTTCATTAATCTGTCGCGCTCTACAATCAGGGTCTTTACCCATTCTTTGACTCTATCATTCTGCTCAAGCTGCATAAGAGCCTGTTGTTGTGTTAATTGATTGACATTGTATGGGTATTTCACCTTATTCATTAATTGAATAATATCAATTGATGCAAATGCCATTCCCAATCTTATTCCTGCCATACCCCATGCTTTCGAAAAGGTCTGAAAAACTATGAGGTTAGGGAACTTGTTTAGCGAATCGAGCATTGATACATTGTCTGAGAAATCGATATAGGCCTCGTCGATTATTATAATTCCATCGAATCTTTGTATCAAATTAATAACGATATCGCGATTAAGGTCGTTACCCGAAGGATTGTTTGGAGAACAGAGAAATAACAATTTTGTATTTTCATTGACAGCATCCAAAATCCTTTCTTCATCAGGCTGGAAGGCATCATCAAGCAAAACCGGACGATATTCCACATCGTTAATTTCGGCACAAACCTTATACATGCCATATGTGGGTTCAATAGCCACCACATTGTCAATTCCCGGATTACAGAATATTCTGAATACAAGATCAATCGCCTCATCGCTTCCATTTCCTAAAAAGATATTCTCTTCTTTTATTCCTTTTATTTCCGATATTCTAAGTTTAACATCTCTCTGTAAAGGATCAGGATATCTATTATAAGGATTATTGAATGGATTTTCATTGGCATCCAAAAAGACTTTCGCTTCTTTCCCTTGATATTCATCTCTTGCAGATGAATAAGGTTTGAGGTTCAGTATATTTGAACGAACCAATTGTTCTAACTTTTTCATTTTGACATTTTATTGTTTTGAAGTCTGACGGTAACGGCATTTTTATGAGCATCTAAGCTTTCTCCTAATGCCATTGTTTCAATGATAGGTCCAAGAACCTCCAATCCTGATTTTGACAATTCCTGAAAAGTTATCTTGCGTATAAAGCTATCGAGGTTTACACCTGAATAGGCTTTTGCATAACCGCTGGTAGGAAGAGTATGGTTTGTACCGGATGCGTAATCTCCTGCACTTTCCGGTGAAAATGCTCCAAGAAAAATTGACCCCGCATTCTTTATTTTTTTTGCTACTGAACTATAATCATTTGTCTGGATAATCAGATGTTCAGGTGCATACTCATTTGTAAGTTCAATCACCTCATCTATGTTATGAAGAAGTATTATTTTGCTGTTCTCTAATGACTTGGTTGCAATCTCACGACGAGATAGTTTGGAAAGCTGACATTCTACTTCATATTGTACCTTTTCAACGAGAGCTTCGGATGTTGTGACCAGTAAGACCTGACTGTCTATGCCGTGCTCAGCTTGAGATAGCAGATCTGCGGCAACGAATACCGGATCTGCGGAATCATCAGCAATGACCTCAACTTCAGACGGCCCGGCAGGCATGTCTATGGCCACGTCTCTTAGAGATACCAACTGTTTTGCAGCTGTTACGTATGAATTGCCTGGCCCGAAAATCTTAAAAACTTTGGGCACACTTTCCGTTCCATAAGCCATGGCTGCAATAGCTTGAGAACCGCCTATTTTGAAGAATCTGTTTACACCGGCTACTTTAGCTGCATATAGGATGGCAGGATTTATTTTTCCCTCTTTGTCTGGTGGGGTACAAAGCACAATTTCTTCGCAACCGGCTGTCTTGGCCGGAATAGCAAGCATTAGAACAGTAGAAAAGAGCGGGGCAGTACCTCCGGGTATGTATAAACCGACTTTTGTGATAGGCATAGCCTCTTGCCAGCATGTAACTCCCGGCGTAGTCTCAATCTTTTTAAATTCCGGGAGTTGAGCGCTATGAAACTTTTTAATATTCGCTGCAGCAATGTCTATTGAGTTCCTAAGATCTGTCGATACCATATTCTCTGCTTCTGTCATCTCTGCTTCTGTTACGCATAGCGAACTTAAAGATACCTTGTCAAAGGTCTTTTCATATTCAAAAAGTGCTTTGTCACCTTCGCATCGAACCTTATTCAGGACCTCCTGAACTCTATCATAAAGTCCCGAAAGGTTTAATGCCGGGCGTTGTAATAATTCATCCCAAGCGGATCTGTCGGGATATGAAAACTTTTTCATAAAATCATTTTTTCAATTGGAAGAACCAAAATTCCTTCAGCCCCGAGAGATTTCAATTTTCCTATAATTTCCCAAAATCGTTTTTCATCTAAAACAGTGTGTACGGAACTCCAATCTCCTTGTGCCAAAGGCATAACAGTAGGACTCTTGATGCCGGGAAGAACAGATATTACAGCATTCAACTGAGAATTAGGAACATTCATCATGATGTATTTTTTTCCTTGAGCAGCCTTGACGGCATCAAAGCGGAACATAAGCTCATTCATGATCTCTTTTTTCTCCTCAGATAGGTCAGGATTGCCAATAAGAAGTGCTTCGGACTGCATCACAATTTCAACTTCACGTAAGTTGTTACTAACCAGTGTGGATCCGGAACTGACAATATCAAATATTGCGTCAGCCAATCCTATTCCCGGGGCAATCTCTACTGAACCTGTTATTACATGTGACTCTGCACAAATATTGTTTTTCTTCATGAAAGTCTTTAGAATGCCTGGATATGAGGTTGCAATTTTCTTGCCATTGAACCAATCCAATCCTTTGTAATCAACTGATTTTGGTATTGCAAGAGAAAGGCGACATTTGCTAAAACCGAGTCTCTTTATTAATTGGGCATTCTCATTTCGCTCAACATATTCGTTTTCACCAACTATGCCAATATCGGCAACGCCACCAGCAACAGATTGTGGAATATCATCATCACGTAGAAATAATATCTCCACCGGAAAATTTCCCGCTTGAACCAATAGAGTTCTTTTTGACAAGTTTAGACTTATACCAGATTCCTGTAAAAGGGCCATGGTCTCATCATATAGACGACCCTTGGATTGTACTGCAATTCTCAACATAATTACCTTGATTATTTATATTATTATTATTCAGTTATAAAAAAAGGCCTACCGGTATTCGGCAAGCCTTTAAATAAAAGATACGACCACCAGCCTACCGATTTAACTGCAGGTATGATGATGGTGAAATATTGACAGAATATTATTCATTTCTCAATTTTTGTACTGCAAAGATATTGTCATTAATTTAAT
>CAYOGG010000024.1:0-14049 GCA_964403455.1 uncultured Bacteroidaceae bacterium
GGTAACCCTTCATTTATTAACTCGCAAACTTTTCTCGCACTTTTTTTGAGAAAAATCGCAAAAGGCCGTCTTTCAAATCATTATACAATAAAATTAAAACCGCATATTTGAAACGATTTCAAATATTATAATTTTTCGTTCAAGTCATAGAGACAAATCAACAATTAGCAACAATAAGATTTACTTCTGTAAAAAACCTGAATATAATAATTATGATCCGTATTATAATGCAAGGTGGGCAACTGAAAAGCCGCCCACCTTTATTATTATATATTAAACAAAAGTATGATTATTCAAATATCATTCAGGATTCTCAGGCGTAATAAGTTTATATCCTTTACCATGAATATTGATAATCTCAACTGACTCATCATCCTTAAGATGCTTACGAAGTTTGGTAATATAAACATCCATACTTCTTGCATTAAAATAGTTGTCGTCTACCCAAATTGACTTAAGAGCGAAATCACGCTGAAGAATCTCATTCTGATGAGAGCAAAGCAAACTCAACAGCTCCGATTCTTTCGTTGTCAATTTTGTAGCCTTTGTTCCAATAGAAAGAATTTGTTTCTTAGTATCGAAAACGAAGCGACCAATCTGATAAGAAGAAACTTCCTTAGATTTCTTGCCACGTACTCTACGTAAAATAGCCTCTATTCTTAATGTAAGTTCTTCCATGCTGAACGGTTTTGTGATATAATCATCCGCTCCAATCTTGAAACCTTCTAGAATATCCTCTTTTAATGTCTTTGCAGTCAAAAACATTATAGGAACCTCAGAATTAGCAGAACGGATCTCTTTAGCTAACGTAAATCCGTCTTTTTTAGGCATCATGACATCCAATACACAGATATCAAACTTGCCTTTGATGAATGACTTATAACCTGCGTCTCCATCCGGACACAGCTCAGCGTTATAACCCTTTGCCTGTAGATACTCTCTGAGTAACATACCAAGGTTTTCATCGTCCTCACACAACAAAATGTTTAGTTTTTCTTCCATCTTAATCGTTATTTTGGGGTAATGTAATAATAAACTTCGTTCCCTGTCCTAACTCACTTTCAGCACGGATTGTGCCTTTATGATTTAGAATTATCTTTTTAACATAAGCAAGGCCCAATCCAAAACCTTTCACATCATGAAGATTTCCTGTATGAACTCTATAGAACTTTTCAAAGATTTTCTTTAAATCATCCTTCTTGATTCCTACTCCATTGTCAGCAATAGAAATCATTAGCTTATTGTTCTCATTCCACGTACGTACTTCCAAACACAAACTCACGTCATTTCTCTTATACTTAACAGCATTATCCAATAAATTAAAAATTACATTTGTAAAATGCATTTCATCTGCATATGCGAATGGATCTTCTGTTTCAAAATGAGTATTAATAACTCCTCCACAATTCTCGACTTTGAGCCTAAATGTATTAACTACACCATTTATCAACTCATCAATATCCATTTCTTTCAATTTAAGAGTATTACTCTGTCGCTCGAACATAGACATCTGAAGCACCTTCTCAACCTGAAAGCGCAAACGTTTGGTCTCATCATTTATAACTCCGGAAATATGTTGGAACATCTGTGGAGATTTCGCAACAGACGGATCATTAAGCATCTGAGCAGCTAAAGATATTGTTGATATCGGAGTCTTAAACTCATGAGTCATGTTATTAATAAAATCATTTTTAATCTCTGTCAATTTCTTTTGACGGAATACAATAAACAGAGTAAACAAAAATGTCACTAATAATACTCCCATAAAAATCAAAGAAGGAATCATAAAATTCACAGAGCTGTCAATGTAGTCATTTAGTGTAGGGAAATACACTCTGATTACTCCCATCTTATTCGGTGAATCATTTCTAAAAATAGTCTGAGAATATGAACCATTTAGATCTTTAGGCTCAAAATCCTTACAACCACACGAATATATGATTCTACCACTTGTAGTAGTTACAACAAAATGAAAAGGTAGTTCTATTCCATTGTCTTTTAACTCAGCTGTAAGTTCATTTGCCAATATTCCATAATCAATACGTTGCCCGAGTGGTCTGCCACTTGCCGTGTTCAACATACTATATATAACCTCATCCATCAAAGCTTTTTGAGAAATATATCTTTTCAGCAAATCCTGTTGAAGAGTACGGCTTTTTTCCGTAACTGTTTTATTTGCATTCGGATTAGAATTAGGTCTTGGCATCTGCAAAGAAGGAATTGCATTCTGCTGAGATAATGTAGAGATTTCATGACTGACAGATAATGTACTTCCATCAGGAAATGTAATTTGCTGCTGAAAAAATCCCGAGTATGGATTTTGCTGAGTAACATTACGTTCCATATCAGAAAGATCTTTCTCTAAATACTCCTTGGTCTCTTCCAACTCAAGAATATGAACTACCTCATACAAACTGCGTTTAACAGATTCATCAAACTTCTGTTGACGCATAATAGTCATCTCCTTTATATAGCTAACCTGCATTTGAAGCAGTACGCAAAAGGAAATACCCATTACACCTCCTAATATCCAAATAGAAGTCTTTTTCATATCACAAATATACGGCAACATTTATTACATATGTCAATATACGAAAAAAATTAAGTAAAAATAACACAAAAAGAGGCCTATACTTAACAGTATTGCCTCTTTAAGTTGATATTTTCACAACTTAGGAAGATTATTCTTCTTCTCTATGTTTAGACTCAAATTCATTAATGAGCTTATCCTGGATATCAGCAGGTACTAATTCATAAGCAGAAAAATTCATTACAAAAGAGCCGCTGCCTCCGGTAATTGAGCTTAATGCAGTTGAATATGATGACATCTCTTTCAAAGGAACTTTCGCCTTTAGCATTTGATAAGCACCTTCTGTTTCCATTCCCATAATCATTCCTCTACGACCTTGAAGGTCGCTCATTACATCGCCCATATTCTCCGATGGGACCAATACTTCTACATCATAAACAGGTTCCAGGATCTTTGGTCCGGCCTCCTTAAAGGCAGAGATAAAAGCATTTCTTCCTGCCAAAAGGAAGGATATTTCATTGGAATCTACCGGATGCATTTTACCATCATACACAATAACACGAACATCACGTGCATATGAACCGGTCAAGGGACCTTGCTCCATACGTTGCATAATACCCTTCAGAATAGCAGGCATAAAACGTGCATCAATGGAACCTCCCACGATACTATTTACGAATACCAACTTTCCGCCCCATTCCAATGGATACTCCTCAACACCTTTAACACTCATCTTAAATTCCTGACCTCCGAACCTAAACATATCCGGCATTGATTTTCCCTCTTCATAAGGTTCAACAATGATATGTACCTCTCCGAACTGACCGGCACCGCCAGACTGTTTTTTATGACGATAATCAGCACGAGCAGCCCTTGTAATAGTTTCTCTATATGGAATCCTCGGCTCATCAAAGGCTATCATCAACTTATCATTATTTTCAATACACCATTTGAACGTACGCAAATGAAACTCACCTTGACCACGAAGAATCACTTGACGCAATTCCTTAGACTGTTCAATACGCAATGTAGGATCTTCTTCTCTCATTCTGGAAATAATACTCATCATTTTCTCTATCTCAGATTCATTGATAGGTCTAATTGCACGTGAATATTTGGAATTGGGAAATTTGATGAAATTGAAACGGTGTTCTGCACCATTTGCATTCAAAGTATTGCCGGTCTTTACTTCCTTCAGTTTAACAGTACAACCTAAATCGCCTGCTGACAACTCAGAAACCTGAGTACGAATGGAACCATCACTGACAAATAGCTGTGCAATACGTTCTTTAGAACCGCGATCAGCATTCAGAAAATCCTCACCTTCATGAACTGTACCACACATTACTTTAAAATAAGAAACAGCTCCTATATGAGGTTCAATTGAGGTCTTGTAAAAAAACAATGATATTCCGGGCGCAGAAAGGGGCACTACCTCTCCTTTAATATTAGATACGGGATTGCCATTGATAGGTGATGGCGAAACATTTCCCAAAAATTCCAACAAGCGGCTGATTCCAACATTAGCCAAAGCTGAAATACAAGTAATCGGAAAAAGACTCTTTAATTCTATTCCCTTACGGAATCCTAAACGTATCTCATCAACAGTCAATTCACCTTCATCGAAATATTTATTTAATAAAGCCTCATCATTTTCTGCTGCAGATTCCGTAATTATCTCACGCATAATCTCTGCCTGGTCTGACGCTGAAGCCGGAATATCTTCTAATTTTTGGGCTGATCCCTCAGCAAAAGTAATCTTCTTATTAATCAATACATCAATAATACTATCAAAGCCAGGACCTGACTTCTCAGGAAATTGTATTGGAACTGCAATCTTTCCAAATGTAGAACGAATCTGCTCTACAACATTATCATATTCCAATTTCTCACTATCGGCATGATTTATAACAAAGAATGCCGGTTTATTTAATTTTCTTACCAATCTAAAGTTATTTATCAAACCCACATCCACCCCGTGTGTTCCATTTACAAGAAGCACAGCCGCATCACAGATAGTAAGTGCGGTAACTGCCTGACCCGAAAAATCGTCAGAACCCGGGCAATCGAAGAAATTGAACTTCCTTCCATACATTTCTACAGAAAAAACCGTTGAATATACCGAGTAACCATACTCTTGTTCAACAGCTGCAGTATCGCTTACTGTATTATGCGCATTAACAGTACCACGACGTTTAATAACTCCACCCTCGAACATGATACTTTCAGCGAGGGTGGTTTTCCCAGATCCGGCGCCACCAACAATAGCAATATTACGGATCTCTTCTGTTTTATAATTCTTCATTAGGTAAGTATTTAAAAGGTTAAAACAAAGCAAATTGGATAATTAGTATCGGCAAACTTAACGAATCTTTAGCATATATCAAATAAAAGCATGTAATATATTTTATGTAGTTTGATTGTTTTTTATATGTAATTTTGTACTAAACTTTTTAACCTCATGTCCGGTCTATACATTCATATACCATTCTGCAAAAAGCGATGTTTTTATTGCGGTTTCTTTTCTACCACCTATATTGATTTGATTGACAAATATGTTGACACATTGTGTTTAGAGATGAAAAATAGAAAAGATTATATTTTAAACACCCAACTTAATACAATTTATTTTGGTGGAGGTACTCCATCTCTACTAAACAAAAAACAGTTGATTAAAATATTCGATTCCATTAATTCGACATTTAATACCGAAAATATTATTGAAACCACTATCGAGTGTAATCCTGATGATCTTAATCCTGAATATATACAAATGCTTACTGCTCTGCCTATAAATAGGATAAGCATTGGGATTCAGACATTTAACAACAAACTATTATCCATTTTAGGAAGAAGACATAATTCGTACCAAGCTATTAAAGCGGTTAAAGACTGCAAGAACTACGGTTTTTCAAATATTAGTATCGACTTGATGTATGGCCTTCCCGGGCAAGATATTATTACGCAATCGGAAGATATCAAACAGGCAATCATGCTTGATATTACTCATATTTCTGCTTATCATCTTTCATACGAAGATAATACTCCACTAAAAAGAATGAAAGATAATAAAAGAATTCTAGCATTAGAGGAAGAAATCAGTGTTTCAATGTTTGATAATGTCTGTATTTCATTGAACAATGCAGGTTACAATCACTATGAGATATCCAATTTCTGTAGAGATGGATTTGAATCAAAACACAATAGTAGTTATTGGAATAATACTCCCTATTTAGGAATTGGAGCCGGTGCACACTCATATAACTGTATTTCGCGTCAATGGAATCCAAACAATATAGACTTATATATTAATGGTACTGTAAATGGTTATGATGTCTCTCAAAAAGAGATATTATCTGAAACAGACAAATACAATGAAAACATAATGTTGTCATTACGTACTTCAAAAGGTATTGATATTGAACACTTCAAACGACAATTTGGTTATCAAGCCACGGATAAATTGATAAATGATTCTTGCAGATTTATTGACTCCGGAATACTGATACATGAAAAAGGCTGCATCCGTTTTAAGGAACACAGCCTTTTTATAAGTGATGAGATAATAAGTTCTTTATTTATCGGATAGATATCACATCATTTCCTTGATAACTTTCATAACATCTTCTCCAATGGCATTAGCCGCCTCAATAGTTGAAGCCTCAGAATAAACCCTTATTATTGGCTCGGTGTTACTCTTTCTGAGATGTACCCACTTATCCGGGAAATCTATTTTTACTCCATCAATATCATTGATCTCCTGATTCTTGTATATATTCTTAACCTTCTCCAGAATAGCATCAATATCCGTTCCCTGAATTAAGTCTATTCGATTTTTCGCAATATAATACTGAGGATAAGTATTTCTCAGTTCACTAACTTTCTTCTCCTGGTGAGCAAGATGACTGAGAAATAGAGCAATGCCTACAAGTGCATCACGTCCATAGTGAGATTCGGGATAAATAACACCGCCATTACCTTCACCTCCAATAATTGCTCCTGTCTCTTTCATTTTTGTCACCACATTGACCTCTCCCACTGCAGCTGCATTATAATTGCAACCATATTTCTTAGTCACATCTCTCAGAGCTCTGGTTGAACTCAGATTTGAAACAGTATTTCCGGGAGTATTGGAAAGCACATAATCCGCAACAGTCACCAATGTATATTCTTCACCGTACATCTTTCCATTCTCATCAATAAAGGCCAGCCTATCAACATCAGGATCCACTACAAAAGCTACATCATAACCGCCTTTCTTCATCAAACCCATTATATCTCCAAGATTCTTCTCCAACGGTTCCGGATTGTGCTTAAAATCTCCAGTAGGATCACAATATAATTTTGCGACATTCTTTACACCTAATCTATTAAGTAATTCAGGTAATATCAATCCACCAACCGAATTAACACAATCAATTGCAACAGAGAAATCGGCTTTTTTGATTGCTTCTACATCTACAAGATCGAGATTCAATACCGAATCTATGTGACGGCCGTTCATTGAATC
The DNA here is from genome assembly GCA_964403455.1 of uncultured Bacteroidaceae bacterium. Taxonomy (GTDB): domain Bacteria; phylum Bacteroidota; class Bacteroidia; order Bacteroidales; family Bacteroidaceae; genus Colenecus. The sequence goes on from CAYOGG010000024.1 coordinate 7,041, forward strand.
GTCTGAATAGTACTGTCCCAATTCATCAACTTCGGCATATATAAACTTCTCTGAATCGGCTATACTTAGAACCTCATTACCTTCAGCCGCATCTAGAAACTCACCCTTATTATTAAGCAGTTTAAGGGCATTCCAATGACGAGGATTATGGCTTGCCGTTAGTATTAATCCTCCATCTGCCTTCAACCATGTAACAGCCAATTCCGTCGTAGGAGTTGATGCCAGACCTATATCCGTTACATCAAGTCCCATACCCATAAGTGTGCCGCAAACAATTTGTTGAACCATTTTTCCGGATATACGAGCATCCCTACCTACAACTATATTCTTTGCTGATGGGTTGTATTTCTTAATCCATGTAGCATAAGCCGATACAAATTTTACTATATCTAAAGGCGTTAAGCCGTTACCTGCTATCCCTCCAATTTCTCCACGAATTCCGGAGATAGATTTTATCATTGCCATTTTTCAGTTTTTATAGTTATTTCATAGAAACGAGGATTTACACTTAAAGCTGCACTTTGAGTTCCTTGATTATGAGATACGATTAAACGAACCTTTGCTGCAGAAAATTCACCATTAAAACTTGGTTTAATATATGGAAAGGTCATTATCCAACCATTTGGAACGGCACTTCCATAGGAAGAAAACATAATTCCTGAGATAAAGGAAGCTGTATAAGTGTCACTTGTTCTTGAACAGTAAAACGATTCTGGACTGGTATTATAAAGATTCATTGTCAATGTATCGGAATTGGCAATGTCGTACTCATAATAACGGGCAGTCATAAATTTTCGGTCTCCATCAGACATCAATTTACCTGTTCCTCTCTGGATTATCTGTAGATAAACACCTTTATCACTGAAAAGTACATATTCGTTTTTAGTAGAATCCGGTCCGGAAAACGGGTTATTAGTTATTGTGTCTCTCAAGAACTGATCCATGGTTATTACTTGTATACCATTATCAGCTATAAAATCATTTATATCCTGATATTCCTGCTCTTTTTGTTTTGCATAAGTTTCTTCTTGCTTACAAGCCGATAGGAACAATATCCCTATCAAGGCTACAAATAAAAATCCATTATATCTTATCATATTGATATTTTTAAAATTGATATTTCTCGAAATTAATATTTCTCAAGGCTAATAACTACTTGATAAAAAGTTGTCTGATACGCTCATCGTCTGATTTAGACCACCTTTTCATACCTTCGTGGAATTTCTCAACGGCCAATTCCAATGTATCATGAAATTCTCCTCCCGAAGCATTTTTGTGACCTCCACCGCCAAAATTCTCAGACGCGAATTTATTACAAGGAATATCCCCTACAGACCTCAATGAAACTTTAATGATTTTATCTGCAGCATCTTCCCGTAAGAATACCGAGAATTTAATTCCTTTAATCTGTAAAGGCAGGTTTACAAATCCTTCCGAATCACCGTTTTCATAATGATATTTCTTTAATTCCTTATCTGTCAAAGTTATCAATGCTGTTGACATGTCCTGAAACACTTCCATCTTTTTATTCAGGATATAACCCATAAGACGGATTCTTGATTCAGAATAATTATTATACACATTACGATAAATCTCATCTTTATCTACCCCTTTCTCCAAAAGATAACTTATTATTGTGAATATCTGAGGATTATTGCTGTTATAGGTAAAGGCTCCGGTATCCGTCATCATGCCGGTATATATGCACTCAGCAATCTCCAACGTAATATTTTCATACTCGCCTAATGCACATAAAAATTGAAAGATCAACTCAGAAGTAGAAGATGTTTCAGGATGAGACAGCATTACATCCCAGTTTGACCCGGGTGAGGGATGATGATCTATCATTATCTTCTTCGCCTTAGAATATAAAAAAGCTGAAGCCATATCGCCTATTCTGTTTATTACATTGAAATCAAGACAACATATCACATCAGCCTTATTAATTAACTCTTCTGCCAAATCCGTTTCTTTTTTATAAGAAATAATAAATTCTGAACCCGGAAGCCAATTTAAAAAGTCCGGAGGACAATCCGGAACTATAACTGATGCAGATTTACCTTTATTAATTAGGAACTGACAAAGAGCCAACGAAGAGCCTATTGCATCACCATCAGGAGACATATGAGTCACAATCACATATCTACCGGCCCACTCCATCCAGATTCTAAAATCTGAAACATCATTCCTTGAGAAGACATTTTCAAGCATCATTCTGCTACCATTTTTCCATTTCGGAGCGAAATTAGCGATAATCGTTCAAACTTCAAAGAGTTTTGAAACAGACTCTACCAATATATATAAACTCCATATTGTAAAACAAGCAACAATCTGTACTAAACGATGTGTTTTCTTTTCAATCAAATAAGAAATAAACAATAATATCATAGCATATAATATACAAACTGCAAAAGGATCTGAGATTTGGATAGACAGATTGGAATATGGCAGTTGTTCAATTTTACCAACCATATTATTTACAAATGATGTCAATACCGTTAGTATCTCAACAACAATCATTCTTAATAACGGTATAAACGAGACCATCCATAGAACAACCGTTAAAGAGACAATCACAAAAAATATGGGAATTAAAATAATATTCGTAATAAGAAAATAGGTTGAGAAGTTGGAAAAATTATACATAACAATAGGCATTGTTCCAATTTGAGCTGAAATCGAAATGGCTATAATACTCCAAAAATATTCTCCGAGAACGGTCTTTGTCTTAATAAGTCCCGTAATTCTAGATCCCAGCAATAATATGAATAAAACAGCTAAAAACGATAGTTGAAAACTTATATCATAAACTACGGAAGGTTGGAAGAGTAGAATAGATAATGCAGCAGATGCCAGACTATTTATTGAAGAGTTCTCTCTGCCAAAACATCTACATACGGAAAGAACGGTAAACATAATCATTGAACGTGTTATCGACAATGGGAGCCCTATTACAATTGAATAGCTCCACATTACAACAATTACAATTACTTCTATTATCCAACGTCTATTCTTTACATTTACGAAGAACCGTAAAATTAAAAAAAGAAAAGAGCACATTATACCCACGTGAAGACCTGATACAGCCAAAATATGACTTGCCCCTGAAGAAGAATAAGCAGTTCTCAATTCTTCGGATAGTTCTTCTTTATAGCCAAGTGATACAGCTGCAATTACAGCTAAAACATCATCTTTAAAACCCCACTGACGATATTTTTCCAACATCAACATTCTTATTCTCAAAGCTCGAATTTTGATATTGGAAATATGTTCTGAATCGGTTTTACACCAATTGTTTTTATTTACCCATAATGTTCCACTTACACTATGCCTATATAGATATTTGGCATAATCAAAATCCACAATAGAAGTATCATTCTTCGGCTTTTGTATTATACCTCTAAACAAGATTGTCTCCCCGGGTTTACAACCTATTGCTGTACTATCTTTGGGCACATATAGTATGATATTTATTCCATGATAAGCACTATCAAGCAATGTTAGATTAAAACAATAACTCTTAGACTTCTCAGAAGGATAATCAGTTAAAACGCCCTGATGAATTTCTCTTTCTTCAGGCCATTCTACAACCACCTTAGATATTTCCCTGGATGACAGCCAGGCCCCTAAAAAGAAAAAAGAAAGTGACAGACTATAACCATATAATTGGGATAGCCTGCCACTGCTATAGTAGATAATGATTGTCAAAAGAAATGATGATGCAAAAGAGACACAACAAAAGGGCACCATATTTGTGGCGTTCTCAAAAGTATTAGATAAAAGTATTCCTCCAATCAGCGGAATCACCAACCGAAAGGATGGATAATCCGCAATCTTCAAATGTATGTCATAATTTTTTTAATTCTCTGATGGCCTCTTCCTGATCTGATGCGTTGAAAATTGTGTTACCGGACACCAATACATCCACACCTGCTTCAACCAATCTCTTTCCGGTCTCAAGATTCACTCCCCCATCGACTTCAATCAAAGCCTTTGAACCGCTATTAGTAATCAAATCTCTCAGCTGTCTCACCTTTTGGATGGAGTGTTCAATAAACTTTTGACCTCCAAATCCCGGATTGACAGTCATAATAAGAACCAAATCAACATCATTTATTACATCTACAAGTGATGATACAGGAGTTGAAGGATTCAGAGTAACTCCAACCTTCATTCCATGTTCTTTAATCTCATGAATAACTCTGTTCAGATGAATGCATACTTCATAATGAACATTTAAATATGTAGCACCTATCTCTTGAAATTTTTCAATAAACTTTTCCGGCTTAACAATCATCAAATGTACATCAAGCGGTTTTTTGCAATATTTTGCAACATACTCTATAACAGGAAATCCAAATGAGATATTCGGAACGAATACACCATCCATTATATCGAGATGAAGCATATCCGCTTCACTACGATTAATCATTTCTATATCCTTACGTAAGTCGCCGAAATCAGCAGACAATAAGGACGGAGCTATCAAAACGCTCATAATAATACTTCAATTATAAAAATGTCAACTTAACGAAAATGAACTTGCCTCAATGGGTAGACCATCAACTATCCGGAAACTATTTGCAAAGTTCCTTATATAGTCAACTGTCTTAACTGCAGGAGAATCATATCGTTTGCTCTTTAGAGCAGCACGTAAAAGATTTTCAGAAAGAAGTAACGAAGAAGTAGAAGTTTCATCCATAGGCTTATCCATATTTGTTTACATTAAAAACGCAAACATATAAAGAATAGTATTCAAATGGACTATTATTTTTTGTTTTTCACGCAAGAGTAAGTACAATATCCTTTTCTTCGGCCATCTTTCGGATATTTATCAACGCATATCTCATTCTTCCAAGGGCTGTATTTATAGAAACACCAGTAATATCGGATATCTCTTTAAAACTCAAATCCTGATAATAACGCATAAAAACGACTTCTCGTTGATTTTCAGGCAGTTGATTCACCAAACGGCGGATATCCTCAAGAGTTTGACTACAGATCATCTCGTCCTCTATATTTGATTCCGATAAGGAAGAATCATTGAAGAGATCCAATTCCGATTCATCATTTGAAACTACGTTCTCATTTTTCGACTGACGAAAATAGTCAATCATAAGATTATGAGCTATACGAGTCAGCCATGCTCCGAACTTGCCGGAACCGGAGTAACCTCCCTTTTGCAAGGTCACTATTGCCTTTACAAAAGTTTCTTGAAAGATATCATCAGCTAAATCTCTGTTACGAACGATGAAACAGATATATGAAAACAACTTATCTTTATATCTATAAAGAAGGACATCGAAAGCCCGACTATCACCTTTTGAATACAGATTGACTAACTCATCGTCATTCTTAAAATTCAAATTCTCCATTACTTTATTCTTTTTTGTTATTCGAGTAAAGTTCAGTCAATAGGCAATCGAGGTTAAGTGAGTATTATTTTATTTGATACAAAGATATGTCTATTTATCATTAATTTGCAAGAGAAGTTGTGATTTTAACATTACCCGCATACCTTTTTTTAGCTAAAGAAGTATAAATCAGAGAGTTCAAACCCGCATAAGAATGCATTTACCGACATCCTTTTTTTTCCGGGAATCTGAACTTCCGTAAGTCTCAAACAACCTTTACCTGTCGATACCTCAATAAAACTTTTTCCGTCAGTATGAATAGAACCCGGTTCATCAGATGTGGAGTCTGAGAATTCAGTTGAAAACACCTTGAAATTAATATTCCTGCCGTCATTAGAATTTAATATTGTCCATGCAGCAGGATATGGGGACATACCACGAATGAAATTACGGATATTTATATTGGAGGCTCTCCAATCAATTCTACAAGTATCATTAAATATTTTTGGAGCGGACTTAATAGATTGGGGCTTATCCACCAATAAATTATTCTGAGAGATACGGCTGACCCTGCCAATAATAATATCATCAACAGTCTTCATTATCAAATCGGAACCAAGCAACATGAGTTTATCATGAAGAGTACCGGCATTATCGTCATTGTCAATATCTATTCTCTCTTGACGAATAATATCACCGGTATCAATATCATGCTGGAGAAAGAAGGTTGTCACTCCTGTTTCTTTTTCACCATTTATAATAGCCCAGTTTATAGGAGCCGCACCTCTATATTTAGGTAATAAAGAAGCGTGTAAATTAATTGTACCGAATGCCGGCATATTCCAAATTATCTCAGGTAACATTCTAAATGCTACCACAATTTGAAGATCCGCTTTAAGTGAAGCAAGTTCCTCAACAAAATCCGGAGCCTTCAACTTTTCAGGTTGTAGAATCGGTATACCACATGATTGAGCATACCTTTTCACCGGACTACTTGACAATATACTACCGTGACGTCCTGATGGTTTATCAGGCATAGTAACAACACCTACTATGTTATATTTGTTCTCTACAAGTGTACGCAATACCGTTTCTGCAAACTCCGGCGTACCCAAAAAGACTATTCTCAAATCATCCTTATTCATAATACTACTCCTCAGATAATTCCAGTAATACGTTTCTATAGGCATTAAAAATCTTAGATTTGGATACAAATCCGACATATCTACCATCTTCATCCTCAACCGGCAGATTCCAGGCATTTGTATCATCAAATTTCTTCATAACAAGTTCCATAGGATCCGTAACTGATATTCTAGCCGGCGGTGTCTCCATCAATTTACCAACGGTAAACCTATAATATAATTCCTGACGAAACATTATATTTCGAATACTCTCAAGACTTACCATTCCTACCAATTTACCATCATCATCAAGAACCGGAAAAATATTTCGCTTGGATCTCGCTATTACATTAACCAATTGTCCCAAATCCATTTCAGGTTTTACTGTTAAGAATTCCTTCTCAATTACATTTTCCATCTTAAGTAACAATAATACGGACTGATCCTTATGATGAGTCATTAATTCTCCTTTCTGGGCAAGACGCATTGAATATATGCTATGTGGCTGAAATATTCTGATAGTCAGATATG